>JASLCK010000239.1 GCA_030151865.1 Rhodospirillaceae bacterium
CCACTTCCTCCAGCACGATGCGGCCCTGCCCGACCAGCAGATCGAACGCCTCGCCCCCGACTTTGAAGCCGGAATTGTTGGCAAAGCGCAGCCCGACGTAATCGGCGGGAAAAGACTTGCCGACCGCCTTGGCCGCCACCTCGTTGCGGCAGAACAAAGCCAGTTTTTCCTGATAAAGCGGCGCGCTATAGGTCATCCAGGACCGTGACTGGCGGCGATACGGGGCCAGAATGCCCAGAAACTCCCCCTCCTCGGTCTGCTGCAGGCCGCGTTTCCACGGCATGGGGAAGATTTGCAGGCGGTATTGCGGCAATCTGGCGAAAACCGCTTGCAGGATTTTGGGATAAATCCCGGCAGCAGCCCCGTTCTGCACATAGGAATAAGGCGGATAGGAATCATCGGCGGCGATTTTTACCAGATCGGCGGCGGCAACCCGGCCCGGCCCGATAACCGCCACCGCCAGCAGGAATGACAGCACTCCCACCACGCGCCACCGCACACATCCCCGACCACCGGTCATTCCGTCGCCCCCTCGGGAATTGATCAGAAGAACGACTATAGACCAGTTATCAGGCCTGCGCCTTATCGGTGTTCGGGCATTGTCCGAAAGATATTCAGTCGTGCGTGGAGAAGCCCCGCCCCCGTTATCGCGGCGGCAAAACCGGAACAAACGGCGCGGTGGCGTCGCGGCGGTCATCATCCATATTTTCGATGATCAGCGGCTTTAAAGTGTGGCGCAGATAATTCACCACGCCGTCGCGATACTGGGTTTTGATGGGTGTCCAGGTCACATAGACCCCGCCATGCACCTCGAATTCCAGCACCTTTTCGGCGTCCCTGGCCCGCGACAGGGATTTGCCTAAATCGCTGGTGGCACCAATATAAATCCAGTGCGGATCCAGCCCGCGGTGCCACAGCAAATAAACGCCGCCCACGCCGTCCAATCCCTCCAGCGCGGGATGCAGCGGGATCAGTCGGGGATAATAACCGTTCTGGTCGTGATGCCAGGGCACATGCGCCGGTGGTTTTTCGTCATCGTCATGCTGCCCGGTCAAAAGCGAACGCAGCGACATGCAAGCACCCTTCAATCCATCAGGTCGGGCCAGCATACGCCCTCCGACCTTTGGATAAATAGTTAAAACATTAATCTTTTCAATCTGGAAAGAAGGAATAGGCAAAACCTGTCCTTGTTGACAGAGACAGGTAAATATGGCGTTGCTTTATAAGCGTTCTGATAATCACAAGAGAAAGTTGCCGCCGATTGATGCCGTTCGCCTTGCCTTTGGCTCCGTTCTATTTCCTGCGCCATGGTGTCACCGACCACAATCTGAAGCGGCTGGTGATGGGCAGGCTCGACATTCCCTTGAACGACCAGGGCCGCCGACAGGCTGAGCAAGCGGCCTCGACCCTGAGCGGGCGCGGCATTTCCCGCATTCTGACCAGCCCTTTGGCGCGGGCCCGCGAAACCGCCGAAATCGTCGCCCACCACATCGACGTCGCCCTTGAGGTGGTCGAGGGCTTGAGCGAGCGCGACTGGGGCGCCATGACGGGGCGGCCGCATCTGGACCTGCTGCGCGGCCACTACGCCACCCCGCCGGGCGGCGAAAGCGCCGAAGATTTCCGTGCCCGCATCCTGGGGTCCCTGTCCGGCATGGCGCTTGCCGACCAGCCCGAAACCGGCGCAACAACCCTGCTGGTCGCCCATTCCGGGGCCTGCCGGGTGCTGCGCCGCCATTTGCATATCGATGATGGCGAAGGACCGGTTCCCAACGGCGCGCCGTTGCTGTTCGCACCCACGCCGAACGGCGACTGGACGGAGAAACGCCTATGAACCCGTTATCCCTGGACGTCATGGCCCGCTATTGGAGCCTGCCCGAGGTTTCGGTCAATCTCGTCTTGTTCCTGAACATCTTCGGCGCGCTGCTGCTGGGGCTGATCGTCGGCTATGAACGCACCTATCACGGCCGCGCGGCGGGCATGCGCACCTATGGCTTGGTCTGCATGGCCTCGGCGGCACTGGTGGTGATCGCGGGCTATCCCGGCTATTGGTATGCAGGCCACGATGCCGCGGCTGTCGCGGGCACCGTCGGCGGCGATCCCACCCGCATCATCCAAGGCATCGTCACCGGCGTCGGTTTTCTCGGCGCGGGCGTCATCATGAAGGAAGGGCTGAACATCAGCGGCCTGACCACGGCGGCCTCCATCTGGGCGTCATCGGCCATCGGCATTCTGGTAGGCGTCGGATTCTACGGCACCGCCATCTTGCTGACCCTGCTGTCTGCCGCCTGCATGATGTGGGTGTCGCATATCGAACGTTTGTTGCCGTCCCATCCGGCCATCGCCATCGACCTGACCTTCCTGTCCGGCTTCCATCCCCAGGAAAGCGTGGTGCGCAACATCATGCGTGACCAGGGCTATGATCTGGCCCTGGGTACCCTGACCATCGGCCTGTCGCCGGAACGCCGCCCACAATGGCATTTCGTCGCCATCGCCAACGGCCAATATCTGGGCGCGCCCATGCACAAGATCGCCGACTGCCTGACCGAGATGGAAGGGGTGGATTGTTTCCAACTCTCCCACGCCCGGAATTAACGCCGCCCCCCCACGACCTCCCATACGACCTCTCCCACGGGGACACGCACAAAACGGGGCTGAAGGCCGCTGCTTAATTCCCTAAACCGTAACGGGGGTTTCCTTGTCGGGGGCTGGGGGCGGGGCTATACTGCCGGGGATTTCGCAAAGGCGGCCTTCGATCCCTTTTCACGGGAAATCGGGCAATGCCCGCGGGCGAAAGAACGGACGCAACAGACAAAAGGGGTTGATGAAGCCATGAGCGATTTGCACGGCTATTATTTCGAGGACCTCTCGGTCGGCCAGACCGCGACCTATGCCAAAACCATTACCGAGGCCGACATCGTTCTGTTCGCGGGCATCTCGGGCGATACCAACCCGGTGCATATCAACGAAGACTATGCCAGCACCACCATGTTCAAGGGCCGCATCGCCCATGGCATGCTGTCGGCGGGCTTCATCTCGACCGTGTTCGGCACCAAGCTGCCCGGTCCGGGCTGCATCTACATCGCCCAGAACCTGAAGTTCAAGGCCCCCGTCAAGATCGGCGACACCGTGGTCGCCAAGGTCGAACTGACCGAACTGGTGCCGGAAAAGAAGCGCGCCAGCTTCAAGACCACCTGCACCGTCGGCACCACCGTGGTGATCGATGGCGACGCCACCTTGATGGTGCCGTCCCGCGGCTAAGACTGAAAGCCGCAACCGACCCGGCGACCCGGCATTCCCCACAGGGATGCCGGGTTGTTTTTTGCCGTCATCAGCCCCACCTCGTCTCCGCACAAACGGGGAATGCGTGAAAATCCTGCCTGACGCGCATGCCGAAGGGTTGCGCTTCCCCGCGCAATCGAATACCCCTTACCGTTCCCCAGCGGTGCCAGGATCAAATGCGCATTTTCCGTCATTACACCGAATTTCCCGAGTCCGTGCGCGGCGGCGTGGTGGCGCTTGGCAATTTCGACGGCGTGCATCTGGGTCATCAGACGGTGATCGGCACGGCCCAGGCGGTGGCGCGTGAAAAGCGCGTGGCCTGCGGCGTCATGACGTTCGAGCCGCACCCGCGCAGCCTGTTCAAGCCCGACCTGCCCTGTTTCCGCCTGACGCCCTTTCGCATCAAGTCGCGCCTGATCGAACAACTCGGCGTCGATTTTCTGCTGATGCAGCATTTCGACCGCACCTTTGCCGCCCACACGGCGCGTCAGTTCGTCGATGAAGTGCTGGTCAAGGGGCTGGGCGTGTCCCATGTGGTGGTCGGCTATGATTATCTGTTCGGCCATGACCGCCAGGGCACGGTCGAGTCCTTGCGCGACATGGCGCGGGAACATGGTTTCGGCGTGACCTGCCTGGGGGCGGTGTCGTCGGAAGACGGCAGCGTCTATTCATCGACCCGCATCCGCGACGCGCTGCGTGTCGGCAATGCCGCCGAAGCCGCCCGCGTGCTGGGCCGTCCCTGGGAAATCGAAGGCCGGGTCGAACATGGCGACCAGCGCGGCCGCCTGTTGGGCTTTCCCACCGCCAACGTGGCGCTGCCCGATTATCTGCAACCGGCTTTCGGCGTTTACGCCGTGCGCGCCGGGATCGATCTGGGCGACCGGACCGAATGGTTGCCGGGCGTGGCCAATTTCGGCATGCGTCCGACCTTTGACAAGAAAACCCCTTTGCTGGAAGTTCACCTGTTCGACTGGACCGGCGATCTTTACGGCAAGCATCTCCGCGTGGCGCTGATCGACCATATCCGCGCCGAACGTAAATTCGACGGTCTGCCCGCTTTGCAGCGGCAGATCGAGGAAGACAGCCAAGCCGCCCGCCGGATCCTGGCGGCTGGACGGGCATAGCAACGAGCAAGGCCATGAGCGCAGACACCAAATCCACAGTCTTTCTGCCCAAGACCGACTTTCCCATGAAGGCCGGTCTGCCCCAAAAGGAACCCGATCTGCTGGCCCGCTGGCTGGAGATCGATCTGTGGGGCCGTCTGCGCAAGCAGTCCCTGGGCCGCGAAAAGTTCGTGCTGCATGACGGCCCGCCCTATGCCAACGGCAATCTGCACATTGGCCACGCGCTCAACAAAATCCTGAAGGACGTCATCAACCGCTGCCAGCAGATGCTGGGCAAGGACGCCGAATACGTCCCCGGTTGGGACTGCCACGGTCTGCCCATCGAATGGAAGATCGAGGAAAAGTACCGCGAAGCCGGTCTGGACAAGGACAAGGTCGATCCCATCGAGTTCCGCCGCGAATGCCGCGAATTCGCCGCCAAGTGGATCGATATCCAGCGGGAAGAATTCAAGCGTCTGGGCGTCATGGGCCATTGGGACCAGCCCTACACCACCATGGCTTACGCGGCGGAAGCGCAGATCGTGCGCGAACTGGGCAAGTTCGTCATGAACGGCGGGCTCTATAAGGGTGCCAAGCCGGTGATGTGGTCGGTGGTGGAAAAGACTGCCCTGGCCGAAGCCGAAATCGAATATCACGACCATAGCTCGGTCACCATCTGGGTGAAGTTCCCGGTGGTCACCGCCAGCCGCCCGGAACTGGACGGCGCCAAGGTGGTGATCTGGACCACCACGCCTTGGACCATGCCTGCCAACCGCGCCATCGCCTATGGCCCCGACATGGCCTATCAGGTGGTCCAGGTCGATGCGGTCAAAGACGGCAGTCTGGCCCAGGTCGGCGAAAAGCTGGTGCTGAACCGCGATCTGGCCGCCCAGGTGCTGGCCGATGCGGGCGTCACCGCCCACACCGTTCTGGCCGATCTGACCGGCAGCGATCTGGCGGGCACCATCGCCCATCATCCGCTGAAGCTGCATCCCGACGCCAATGGCGGCTTTGCCTATCCGGTGCCGCTGCTGCCGGGCGATTTCGTCACCGGCGACACGGGCACCGGCTTTGTCCATATCGCGCCGGGCCATGGCGAGGACGACTGGCATCTGGGCAAGGCCCACGGCATTCCGGTCCCCGATACCGTGCTGCCTGACGGCACCTATCATCCCAGCATTCCGATCTTTGCCGGTCAGTCGGTTCTGGCCCAGGGCAAGAATGGCAAGTATTACAGCCCCGTCGCCAAGCCGGTGATCGAAGCCATGAAGGCAGTGGGCAATCTGTTGCATCACGGCAAGATCGAACACAGCTATCCCCATAGCTGGCGGTCCAAGGCCCCGCTGATTTTCCGCACCACCCCGCAGTGGTTCATCAGCATGGACACCAACGACCTGCGCGCCAAGGCGCTGGCGGCCATCGATCAGACCCGCTTCGTGCCCGCCCAGGGCCGCAACCGCATTTATTCGATGGTGGAAAACCGCCCCGACTGGTGCGTGTCGCGTCAGCGCGCCTGGGGCGTGCCGATCACCGTTTTCGTCCATAAGACCACCGGCGAAGTCATGCGCGATCAGGCGGTGATCGACCGCATCGCCACTGCCGTCGAGGCCGAGGGCGCGGATGCCTGGTTCGCCTCGCCGCCGCAGCGTTTCCTGGGCAACGATTACAACGCCGACGACTGGGAACAGGTGGTCGATATCCTGGATGTGTGGTTCGATTCCGGCTGCACCCACAGCTTCGTGCTGGAAAACGGCCCGTGGAAGAACCTGAAGTGGCCGGCGTCCTTGTACCTGGAAGGGTCGGACCAGCATCGCGGCTGGTTCCATTCCTCGCTGCTGGAAAGCTGTGGCACCCGTGGCCGCGCCCCTTACGACGCCGTGCTGACCCATGGCTTCGTGCTGGACGAACAGGGCCGCAAGATGTCCAAGTCGTTGGGCAACACGGTGGCCCCGCAGGACGTGGTGGCCCAGTATGGCGCCGACATCCTGCGTCTGTGGGTGGTGGCGTCCGACTATTCGGAAGATCTGCGCATCGGCCCGGAAATCATCAAAACCCAGGTGGACGTCTATCGCCGCCTGCGCAACACCCTGCGCTATCTGCTGGGCGCGCTCGATGGCTTCTCGGACGCCGAAAAGCTGCCGTTTGACCAGATGCCCGCCCTGGAACGCTGGGTGCTGCATCGCGTCCATCAGCTTGATCAGGCCGTACGCCGTACCGCCGACGATTACCAGTTCCACAACCTGTTCACCGAACTGCACACCTTCTGCGCGGTCGATCTGTCGGCCTTCTATTTCGACGTCCGCAAGGATTCGCTTTATTGCGACCACCCCATGGACGACCGCCGCCGCGCCACCCGCACGGTGATGGATGTGCTGTTCACCTGTCTGTCGCGCTGGCTGGCTCCCTTCCTCAGCTTCACCGCCGAGGAAGCCTATCTGGCCCGCAATCCCGGCACCGACGGCAGCGTGCATCTGGAACAGTTCCCCGATATTCCCGCCGCCTGGCGCGACGATACCTTGGCCGCCCGCTGGGACGTCATCCGCGATGTGCGGCGCGTCGTGACCGGCGCTTTGGAAATCGAACGCGCCAGCAAGCGCATCGGCTCCAGCCTGCAAGCGGCCCCGGTTCTGACCATTCCCGCCGAACATACCGGCCCGCTGGCCGGTCTGGATCTGGCGGAAATCGCCATCACCTCGGACATCGAGCTTAAGGTTGGCGAGGTGCCGGACGGGGCCTTCACCCTGCCGGACGTGCCCGGCGTCGGCGTGCTCTTCCAAGCCGCCGAGGGCGAGAAGTGCCAGCGCTGCTGGAAGGTGCTGCCCGATGTCGGCAAGCATTCCCATGACGGTCTGTGCGGCCGCTGTGACGATGCGGTCAGCCGTTTGGAAAAGGCGGCGCAATAACATGCGGGCTTTGGACGGCGTGCAAATCCGCAGCCTGAAGATCGGCTTGGCCGTCGCCGCCCTGGCGACGGTGCTCGATCAGCTTGCCAAATGGGCGGTGCTGACCAACTTCCGCCCGGAAGGTGTGACCGAGACGCCGTTCCGGGTTGCCCGCGTGATCGAGGCGCTGCCCATCCTCGATATCATCCTGACCTGGAATTACGGGGTCAGCTTCGGAATGGGCAATACGCCCGGCGGTTGGAACGCCATTGCCTTCACCGCCCTGGCCATGGCGATTTCCGCCATACTTATCAACTGGTTGCTAAAAGCGCCGGGGTTTTTGGTACGCCTTGCCATCGGTCTGGTGATCGGCGGCGCGGCGGGCAATGTCATTGATCGCTTGCGTTTTGGCGCGGTTGTGGATTTCCTGTATGTCCATATCGGCGTTTTCGACTGGTGGCCGGCATTCAACGTAGCGGATTCGGCCATCTGCGTGGGCGCCGTGCTTTTGGTTTTCGATTCCTTGTTTGGCAAACCAGATCGGCAGAAGAATTAGGGCATGAACGCGACACTCTCCCATAAGACCAAAGTCGGCGGCGCGGCGTTGCTCGCCCTGCTGACAGCTGTTTCGCTCTCCGGCTGTGGCGAGACCCGGCGCGCTCTGGGCTATGACAAGGCCCCGCCGGATGAATTCACGGTGATTTCCCGCGCGCCCTTGAGCCAGCCGCCGGACTTCACCATGCGTCCGCCGACCCCTGGCGCGCCCCGTCCGCAGGAAGGTTCGACCCGCGATCAGGCCAAGAATATCCTGGTTCCCGGCTCGTCCAGCGTGCAGAACCGCCTGAGCGGCCAGTTCTCGAACCGCACCCAGGGTGAGCAAAGCCTGCTGTCCAAGGCCAACGCCCAGAGTGCCGACCCCGAAATTCGCCGCAAGGTGAACGAGGAAAACACCGCCCTGGTGGAAGCCGACAAGAGCTTCACCGACAAGCTCCTGTTCTGGCAGGACAAGCCCCCGCCCGGCACCGTGGTCGATGCCTCCAAGGAACAAAAGCGCCTGCAGGACAACGCCGCTACCGGCCAGTCGGTCACCAATGGCGACACTCCGCAGATCGTTCGCCGTCAAAAGGGCTGGCTGGAAGGCATCTTCTAAGCCACCCGTTCCAGACCTACCAGC
>JASLCK010000248.1 GCA_030151865.1 Rhodospirillaceae bacterium
CGTACCGATCGTCGCCTGCGGCATTTCCAGCGACGCCCGCGCCGCGGTGGCCGCGATCCACGCTGGCGCCAAGGAATACATCCCGCTGCCGCCCGATCCCGAACTGATCGCCGCGGTACTGGCCGCGGTCGCCAATGACTCCCGCGACATGGTCTATCGCGACGAAGCGCTTCTGCGCCCGGCGGCTCTTGCGGTGAACGAAGCGGGCCATCAGCTCCTTACCGGTGCCGGATTCGCCGGTGATCAGGATGGATGCTTCGGACGGGGAAACCTGTTCGGCCATGCGCAGGACATTGCTCATCACCGGATCGCGGAAAACGATGGCGTGGCTTTCCTCGGTGACGGCGGCGATGACGGCGGCGATCAGATCGGCGTCGGGCGGCAGCGGGATGTATTCCTTGGCGCCCGCCTTGATGGCGCGCACGGCAGCCCCGGCGTCGCTGTCGATGCCGCAGGCCACCACCGGCACGTGGATGCGTTCAGCGGCCAGGCTGTCGATCAGCGCCTTGACGTCAAACTTGACGTCGATCATCACCAGATCGGCCCCTTGGCCCGAGCGCAGGACTTCCAGCGCGCCGTTCAGATTGTCCACATGGGCAACCCGCGCGCCACGGTTCATGGCGATCTTGCTGGCCGCGCCCACCTGTCCATCCAGGGTGCCGATGATCAGAAGCTGCATCCTTGCGTACTCCGGGTATCCCTGCCGACTTTAGGATTAAGTGCGATCGGTCTTGATGATTTCCGTCATGGTCACGCCCAGGCGGTCTTCCACCACGACGACTTCGCCGCGGGCGACCAGACGGTTGTTGACATAGATGTCGATGGCTTCACCGACCTTGCGGTCCAATTCGACCACCGCGCCGCGTCCCAGCTTCAGCAGTTGGTTGACCTGCATGGTGGCTTTGCCCAGCACGGCGGAAACCTGAACGGGGATGTCGTAAACGGCTTCCAGATCGCGGGCCGTGCGCGGACCGTCGGCCAGATCGTCGCGGTCCTGGCCGTCGGACTTCAGTTCGTTCAGTTCAAAATTATCCGGCATCACTGTTCTCCTTCAACCGCCGCGGAGGGCGCGGGATGGTGCGGGGCGGGTTGTTGCTGAGTGGGTTCCGGCCCGACCGGCGCGCTCAAGGCGCGGGCGATGATCTGTTCGATTTCAGCCCAGATGCTGGCCTCGTCGCGTTCCGCCCCGCCATCGCCCCATTCGACGCGGCAATCGCCCAGGCCCAGCCGAGCGTCGGGGGCAAAAATCAGTTTGCCTTCAAAGCCGCAGGCATCGGCGGCGCGCTGGGCGTGATCGCGCACGCCGTCCAACTGGGTGGGGGCGACGCGGATGGTCACGCGCACATCCTGGTCCAACTGCGCCAAAGCCTCGCGCACCACCCCTTCGATTTCGTCCAGGGAATGGTTGCGGCTGGTTTCCGGCAGCATCTTTTTGACCACGGTGACCGCCACCGCCACGCTGTCGCGTAAGTGATGGTCCAGGGCGATGGCATGGTTCGACTTCACCTGCATCATGGCGTCGGACAAAGACGTCATGGCGATGGACAGCATGCGCGACGAGGCTGCTTCGGCGTCCTGTTGGCCCCG
Organism: Rhodospirillaceae bacterium; assembly: GCA_030151865.1. GTDB lineage: Bacteria > Pseudomonadota > Alphaproteobacteria > Rhodospirillales > Magnetospirillaceae > JASLCK01. The sequence continues at coordinate 1,588 of JASLCK010000248.1, forward strand.
CATGCGGCCCTGCTCGTAAGCCTGCTCGCGGGCCAACTGCAAGTCTTCTTCCGAAAAGGTGGGCGGCGGCGGGGGCGGCGGCACATCGTCGATGATCACCGGTTCGGGCAGCAGCAAATCTTCGTCGTCCTGCCCTTCGTAAAAGGATTCTTCTTCCTCCACCGGCTTTTCCGGGGCATCGAAGTCCATGTCGAACAGGTATTTTTGAAGAGTGGGTGCCATCGCTTAGTACACCAGTTCGTCTTCTTCGCGGCCTTCCGAGATGACGATCTGACCGCTGGCGGCCAGTTCCTTCGCCATCACGACGATCAGGCTTTGGGCCTGATCGACGTCGCGCAGACGGACCGGGCCCATGGCGTCCATGTCTTCGCGCAGCATCTTGCCCGCGCGTTCCGACATATTCTTGAAGAACAGTTCCTTGACGGTGTCCGAACCACCCTTCAGGGCCAGCGCCAGCTTGTCCTTTTCCACGTGACGCAGCAGCGTTTGGATACCCGCCATATCGACGCGCACCAAATCTTCGAAGGTGAACATCAACTGCTTGATGCGCTCGGCGGATTCGCGGTTGCGTTCCTCCAGCGCGCTCATGAAGCGGTTTTCGGCGTTGCGGTCCAGGTTGTTGAAGATGTCGGCCATCAGTTCGTGGGCATCGCGCCGCGCCGTGCGCGCCAGGTTCGACATGAATTCGGTGCGCAGGGTCTTTTCGACGCCGTCCAGCACTTCCTTCTGCACCGCCTCCATGCGCAGCATGCGCATGATCACTTCCATGGCGAAGTTTTCCGGCAGCAGGGACAGCACGCGCGCCGCATGGTCGGGCTTGATCTTGGCCAGCACCACCGCGACGGTCTGGGGGTATTCGTTTTTCAGATAATTGGCCAGCACCGTTTCGTTGACGTTGCCCAGCTTGTCCCACATGGTGCGCCCGGCCGGACCACGGATTTCTTCCATGATCATTTCGACGCGGTCCTTGGGCAGCGTCTTCAGCAGCAGGCGTTCGGTGCTTTCGAACGAACCGACCAGCGAGCCGGTCGAGGAAATCTGATCGGCGAATTCCACAAACAGACGTTCCACCAGCCCGGCATTGACGGTGCCCAGGTTGGCCATGGTCTGCGACAGTTCCTTGATTTCCTCGTCGTCCATCATGGCGAACAGGCGCGAAGATTGCTCCTCGCCGAGCGAGAGCATCAGGATGGCGGCTTTCTGCGAACCGCTAAGGCTGCGATAGTCTTCTTTCACGTGGGTCCAACCTTATGCTTTGACGCTATCCATGATCAGATGTCCGAATACATCCAGGCGCGGATAATGGACAATGCTTCTTCCGGATGTTTCTCCACGATCTCGCCGATCTTGCGGATAGACGAGGCTTTGACGCGGCCCTCGACCTTATCGATGTCGATAAGTTCGTCCACGTTATCCAGTTCTTCCGGCAGCATGCCGGGAGCCGGGGCCGGCGGCGCGCCCATGGCGGCCAGCAGCGGCGGGCTCATGCTTTGATCGGTCAACAAGCCGTGGGCATCGGCCCCGCCGCTGGCGGCGGCCATGCTTTCCACGGCGCGGCTGACCAGCGGGCGCAGCACCAGCAGCAGGAACAGGATGGCGACCACCGACAGACCCAGATTGGACGCGATCCGCTCGACGAAATCGCGGTCCATGCCGAACAGCTTGTTGGCTTCGGGATCGGGCTCGGGTTCATCATGCCCGGCAAAGGGCATGGAGCGCACTTCCACCTGATCGCCGCGGTTGGCGTCATAGCCGATGGCCGAACGCACCAGATCGGCGATCTGTTCCATCTGCTTTTCGTCACGCGGCTGATAGGTCATCTTCTTTTGACCTTCGCCGGGCGGCAGATAAACGCCGTCCACCATCACGGCAGCGGTGATGCGCTTGATGGAACCCAGTTCCTTGACGTGGTTCTTCACCACCTTGGAAATTTCGTAATTGATGGTTTCCTGGGTGCGGTTCTGCTTGCTCTGGCTGCGCGCGCCCGCATTGTTGGCGCCTGCATCCGGCAGGTTCTGCTGCACGCTGACCGAGGAATTTTCAGCATCGGTGGTCGAGGAATCTTCGCCCACCGTCACCTGGGACCGCACCACCTTGCTTTCCGGGTCATAGGTTTCGCTGGTGGTGGCGATGCGGTCGAAATCCATTTCCACCGACACTTCGGCGCGCACGCGGTCCGGCCCCAAGGACCGTTCCAGCATCTCTTCGATGGTGCGCTGCAAGCGTTGTTCGGTGGCCAGTTTCATCTCGTCGGCATTGTCGGACATAGCCGTCTTGTCGTCGTCGGTGCCGCGCGCCAGCAAGGTGCCGCGATCATCGATGATGGAAATGCGCGACGGCTTCAGCTTGGGCACGGCGGTCGCCACCAGATGCTGAATACCCTGGACCTGCCCTTTGTTAAGGCGGCGGTTGCCGTCCATCTTCAAGACGATCGAAGCCGAGGGTTCCTGCATTTCGCGGGTAAACACCTCGCGCTTGGGCATCACCAGATGCACGCGCGCCGACTTGATGCCTTCGATGGTTTTGATGGTGCGCGACAGTTCGCCTTCGGTGGCGCGCACCAGATTGACGTTCTGCATAAAGCTGGTGGAGCCTAGAACGTCGCTTTTATCGAACAGTTCGTACCCGCTGGTGGCCGACCCGCTGCTAGGCAGCTGCTGTTCGGCCATCTTGACGCGCAGATCCAGCTTGCGGTCCTTGGGCACCCAGATTTCCGAACCTTCACGGCGCAGTTCGTAAGGAACCTTGTCGGTTTGCAGCTTGCTGACGATCTGGTTGGCATCGGCCAGTTCCAGCCCGCCATAGAGCAATTCCATCGGCGGCGACGACATCCGCGCCATCAGATAGATGACAAACGCCAGCACCGCCACGCCGCCGCCGGCGATGGCGGTCAGGCGCATTGTGCCAAGGTTCTTTAGGGACTGAAGGAATGCGTTCACTGTCCAGGCACCTTAAGGCGCGGTTCTGCTCGCGCGGCTAACTCAACATATGGACGCTATACTGGGAAGATGAAGGAGAGGTTAATAGGCGGCAAATCTTGCCGGGTGACCGAGGAGCGAGTGCCATCAGACGATAGGAATTCTGGTGTGACTGCGTCCTTGAGCGCAATTACTAGTTGTTGAAATCAGTTGGCCCACCAGAAGGGTGGATGCTAGAAGGGGCGGGCTGGGGTGCCAGCTACCCGTGCCTCGTCGGCGACCGGGCGGACCACGGTGGCTCCGGCTGCGATCAATGCGCCCGCCCCGACGTGAAGACCCTGAATGATGGTGGCGCCAGCCCCCACATGGCTTGCCTCTCCGACCTTTACGTCGCCGCATAAAACGCAGCCGGTGGCTAAATGGACATGGGCCGCGATGGTGCAGTCATGGTCCACTACAGCACGGCTGTTAACGATCACATTGTCGCCGATGCGACAGCCGGTCTGCACCACGGCTCCGGCCATGACCACGGCGCCCTGTTCCAAGGTGGCGGTGGGATCGACAAAGGCGGCGGGGTGAACCAGGGTGGCGAAACGAAACCCGGCGGTCCGGAATTTTTCCATGATCCGGCGACGCAATGGGGATGGGCCAACCATGCCGACGCCCAAAATCAGTTCGACGGTATTGGGGGCAAAGGTCAGGACAGCGTCGTCCGACGTCAGGGCCACGGCCCCCAGACGCATCGCCAGATCGTCAGCCCCGTCCGGGGCGGCCACGGCGACGACCGAGCGCCCGGCCGCCAGCAGGGTCGATGCGACCACGCGGGCATGCCCACCTGCGCCCAGAATGATGACAGGACGGCTCATGCTTCCTCCTGGTCGATTGGTTCGTCGGGATCATAGGCGCGGCGGGCGGGGCGATCCAACAAGGACCAATACGCCATGGGGGAAAGTCCGCCCGCCGGGCGTTTCGCGGTCAGGGTGTCGGAACTGAACAACTCTCCCGCCGCGATCGGACGGGCGGCGACCAACGACCGGCGGGCAATGGGGATGTTCAGGCTTTCCGACGGTGTTGGTTCTTTGTTTCCGGTCCCAAGTGCGGTTTCGACCGCGCGAATGTCGCGCACCATCTGGGCCAGTTCGCCCGGTTCCAGCGATGCCTTGTGATCGGGGCCGGGTAGATTGCGGTCCAGGGTGAAATGCTTTTCGATCACCACGGCGTCGCGGGCCGCCGCCGCCACGGGAACGACGATGCCTTGCGAATGATCGGAATAGCCGACCGGCAGGCCGAATTCAGCGCGCATGCGATCCATGGCGCGCAGATTGATCTCGGCCAGGGGAGCGGGGTATTCGGTGGTGCAGTGCAGCAGCGTCATGCGTTCCCGCAAGGCTTCCCGGCAATCGGGGCGGGCGAGAACGTCTGTCGTGTCCAACTGTCCGGTGGGCGGCGCGCCTGTGGTCCAGACGGTGGCGAACAGGGCCAGGGCATCGGCTATTTCGGCCATCCGGCACATGCCGCTCGACAAGATGACCGGCAGTCCGGTGGCGGCAAAAGCGGCCAGCAGCGGGCCATTGGTGACTTCGCCCGACGGAACTTTCAGGCGGCGGATACCGATTTGATCGACCAGCAGGCGCAGACTGACGACATCAAAGGCCGTCGACATGAACTCGATGCCGCGCTCATGGCAGCGCTGCGCCAGGGCATTATGCATGTCGTCCGACAGCTCCAAGCGGCGCAACATGGCCAATTGTCCATCGTCGCTGCCCGTAGCCGCTTGTTGATAGCGGGCCTTGGGCGCATTGGCCGCAGCCAGCAGATCAGCGCGGAAGGTCTGAAACTTGACGGCGTCGGCACCTGCGCGGGCGGCTTCATCCACCAAAGCCAACGCCATGTCGAGACTGCCGTTATGATTGACCCCGGCTTCGGCGATGATGAATACGGCCATGCTTGCTTCCTAAAGATCGTAGAACCGCTTGATCCGCACTGTGTTCAGATCGCACTCGCGCAGCACTGCGGCGATGCGGCCCGATGCTTGGCCGTCGCCCAGCAGTGAAACCTGTTCCGGCAGGCCAGCCCGGAAAGCCGGGTCCAGCGCCTTGACCAGCGCCGCCGTGATCGAGGCGTGATCGTCGGCGCAATCGATGACCGAAACTGCCTTTAACCGACCGTCCTGGCGGGTGCCGATATTGATGGTCGGCACCCGAAAAGCTGGGGCTTCGATAATGCCGCTCGACGAATTGCCAACCACGGCGTCGGCCAGGCGCATCATGCTGAGATAGTTGCGTTGCCCCAGGCTTTCCCGCAACAGCGCGTTGGTTGGATGGCTGGCGGCGAATCTTTCCAGCCGTTGACGTATGGCGCGGTTGCCGGGGTCGGAATTGACCCCGGTCAGGATCAGGCGGGCGTTTGGGTGACGCTGCAAGATGTCCTCAAGGGCTGCCACCAGTTCATCCGCTGCCCCGCCGGGATCGGCGCACAGGGTTGGCGGGTGATAGGTGATCAGCAGCAACGGCCCGCCCGACAGGTCGAAGTCCAGCACCCGAGCCAGCGCGTCGGCCGACAATAAAGGTGTGCGGCGCAAATGATCCAGGCCCGGAGCGCCGGTCAGGAAGACCCGGTCGGGATGTTCGCCCATTTGCACGACACGCCGCCGGTAGGGTTCGGCGCTGACGAAATGCAATGCCGCCATTTTGGTCAGCATATGGCGCACGGCATCGTCGAGCATGCCCTCGGTCGCTTCGCCGCCATGGATGTGGGCCAGCGGGACGCCCATCATCAGTGCGCCTTGCGCCGCTCCCAGGATTTCAAAGCGGTCGCCCAAGACCACCGCCAGATCGGGGCTCAGCCGTTCCAGAGCCGCGGCCATGCCGGTCATGGCCTGGGCGGTGGCGGTGACCAGGCCGGTACGGCTGTCTTCCTCGAGGTCCAGGGGAATGCGGGCGTCGATGGAAAAGCCGTCCCGTTCAATGACGGCCGCGGTCATGCCGAAGCGTGCCGACAGATGGCTGCCGGTGGCAGCAATCTGCAAGGTCATCGCTGGGTCGGCGGCAATGTCCTTCATCAGCCAGTACAGCAGCCCATAATCGGCCCGACCGCCGGTAATGATGCAAATGCGGCGGGGCGGCGGGCTGGTCATGGCGCCATCAGCGATGGACTGCTGGGAATGTTGACCAGATGCGCGGCGATCCAACGCGCGCCCGCCAGATCATCGGCGACGGGGGCGCTGTTCCAGGCCTGGGTGTTGGGCAGCAGTTTCCAGCAGGGCCGCGTTTGGATCTGGGCAGCTTTGCAGGCTTCAAGGAAACGGTCGCGGCTGGCGGGGTCGGGCAGAAACAGCGCGTTCAGCCAATAATTGCTGTCGGCCCAGGGTTGCCCCTGGAAAAGCCGCACCCCATTAAGACCATCCAGCAACGTGGCGTAACGGGCGGTCAGGGCGCGTTTGGCGGCCAAAAGATCGTCCAGCCGTTCCATCTGCGCCACGCCTAAAGCGGCATTGATGTTGGGCAGTCGATAATTGAAGGCGGGCTCGTCATGATCAAAGGTGTAAGGGTCGGGCACGCGGGCCGTGGTCGACAGATGCTTCAGGCGCAGGGCCAAGGCGTCGTCGTCGGTGACCAACATGCCGCCGCCGCCGGTCGTGACCACTTTGTTCCCGTTGAAGCTCAGCGCGGCGACACGGGCCAGAGAGCCGCAGGGACGGGTATGGTATCGTGATCCCAGGGACTCGGCGGCATCCTCCACCAAAGCGAAGCCCCATTCCCGCGACAATTCCTCCAGCGGGTCGAAATCCACCGGATGGCCAAAGATATGTACCGGCACCAAGGCGGCGATGCGCTTGCCGCTGGCGCGATGGAAACAGCCAGTGCCGCGCCGTTCTGCGTTTCGGGTCAGAAAGTCCGCCAGCCGCGTCGCCGATACCCCCAGATCTTCGGGATTGGAATCTACGAACAGCGGTTGGGCTCCGGCGGCGGCGATGGCGTTGGCGGTGCCGATAAAAGTTAACGCCGGGCATAACACCAGATCGCCCGAGCCGATGCCCAGAGCATACAGGGCCAGATGCAAGGCGGCGGTGCCGTTGACGATGGCGATGCCGTGGCGACAGCCGCAGGCCTGGGCCACCTGTTCTTCAAAACGGGTCACGAACGCGCCGACCGACGAAACCCAGGTGGTGTCGATGCATTCGTCCACATACCGCTTTTCGTTCCCGGTAAAGGCTGGCGCATGCAGCGGCACCAAGCCGCTTAAGCCCAGGTCTTCGCGGTAAAAGCCTTCCAGGCGGGAGAGCAGGAGATCGATCATCAGATATTGTACCGCCCAGACTTGTAAGCCGCGAGATTGGCTGGATCGCGGAACCAGTCGACGGTTTCGCTGATGCCACGGCGAAAGCCATCCAAGCCGCCATAAGTGGGATGCCATCCCAACAGATCGGCGGCCCGCTGATTGGCCCCCCACAGACGCTCGACTTCGGATAAAGCGGGGCGCAGGCGCTGATCTTCTGTCTGCACCTCGACCCGGCGGCCAACGACGTCTTGAATGGTTTCCACCACATCGCCGACCGAAACTTCAAAATTGCTGGCGATGTTGATGACTTCGCCCTCGATCCCCGGAGTCAGGCCCATGGCGATGAAGCCATTGACGGTGTCGGCCACGAAATTGAAGTCGCGGGTGGGATGCAGCGAGCCCAACTTGATCACCGGCTGACCGGACAGAACCTGCGAAATAATGGTGGGGATGACCGCGCGGGCCGACTGGCGCGGGCCGTAGGTGTTGAACGGACGGATGATGGCCACCGGCGTGGAAAAAGACCGCCAGAACGACAGCGCCATCTGATCGGCGCCGATTTTGGTGGCGGAATAGGGCGACTGACCTTGCAGGGGATGGTCTTCGGTAATGGGAACCGACAGGGCGGTGCCATAGACTTCGCTGGTCGAGGTATGCACCACGCGGCTGATATCGAGATCGCGCGCCGCCTGCAATATGTTCAGGGTGCCGCGGATGTTGGTGTCCACATAGGCGTCGGGAGAATGATAGGAAAAGGGAATGCCGATCAGCGCCGCCAGATGCAGCACCACGTCGCAGCCCTTACAGGCTTGGCGGACCCCGTGCGGGTCGCGGATGTCGCCTGAGAACACGTCCAGCGATTCGCGAATATCGGCGGGGGCATGGTCCAGCCAGCCCCAACTGTTGAACGAGTTGTAGAATACAAAGGCCCGGACATCGTGCCCGGCACGCACCAAGGTTTCCGTCAGGTGGGAACCGATGAAGCCGTCGGCTCCAGTCACCAGAATTTTCCGGGGCGGCATGGACGTCTTTCTGTTTAAAACTGCGGACTGGCAAATCTCAGGCTTTTGCGGCGACGGCGTCAATAGCGAAAGAGAGTAAGTGCGAGAGAGGATCAGACCGGGCGGTCTCCAAGTCTTGGCGATGATGTCTTGTCTTGTCCGCTTCTCTTCGGTTCTGGAAAATCACGTAAGCCAGCACGGCGAAACGAATTCTCAAACAGTCTCTAAGGTGCGATATTGCTGGAATAATCGCGGTCAAAAAGGGATCGGCTTGACCATGGCGCTCTGGAAGCAGCTTTCCGTACCCCCGTCTTCCTCGATCGAGGAGGCCATCCGCTGCATCAACGAAGGGGGCATGCAGATTGCCCTTGTGGTCGATGCGGCCGATAAACTGCTTGGGGTGGTG
>JASLCK010000252.1 GCA_030151865.1 Rhodospirillaceae bacterium
GTCCAGCGCGTCTTGAAGGAGCCGGCCAGCAGTGCCGTTGCCCAAGGCAAGCCGTCTGGTTTCGGCAAGGCTCTGTTGGGCATTTTCGCGCCCAAAACCCTACGCATCACCCTGATCGGCGGTCTGTTCGGTTTGGGGGCTCATGGCGGGTATTACGGCCTGTTCACCTGGCTGCCGACCTTTCTGAAGACCGAGCGTCATCTGTCGGTGATGGGTACCAGCGCCTATCTGGCGGTGATCATCATTGCCTTTGGCTGCGGCTGTCTGGCCGCCGGTCAGTTGCTGGACCGGATCGGCCGCCGCCGCACGGTGATGCTGTTTTCGCTGTCGTGCACGGCCATCACCATCGCTTATTTGCTGCTGCCCATTGGCCCCACCGCCATGCTGATCCTGGGCTTCCCCTTGGGTTTTTGCGCCGCGGGCATTCCCGCCAGCATGGGGGCGCTGTTTAACGAACTCTATCCCGCCGGGGTGCGCGGTTCGGGTGTGGGCTTTTGCTATAATTTCGGCCGTATCGTTGCGTCCGGTCTGCCGGTGCTGATCGGCCATATGAGCAGTTCCATGTCGCTGGGCACCGCCATCGGCATCGACGCCAGCTTTGCTTATGCCCTGGTGCTGGTGGCGGTCCTGATGCTGCCCGAAACCAAGGGGAAGTCCTTGGATGATGGGGACGCCGCCTCTGCCGCAGCGGAGGCTTGATGTCATGACACTTCGCCGAAGGGATTTTCTGATGACAGCCGCTGCCGTCGTCGGGCAAGCCGCCTGTGCGCAAAATAGCCCTGAAACCGGGGCCAAGATCACGGCTATCGACTGCCACGCCCATGTATTCGTGCGGGGGCTGAAACTGGCGAATGAACGCCGTTACACTCCTGATTACGATGCGTCGATTTCCGATTATCTGGCGATGCTGGATGGCAACGGGTCATCCCACGGGGTGCTGGTACAACCCAGCTTTTTGGGCACCGACAATTCCTATCTGTTGGAGGCCTTGGCGACGGCTCCGCACCGTCTGCGCGGCATCGCCGTGGTTGACCCGTCCCTGTCGGCCGAGGAATTGCAAGCCCTCGATCGGGCCGGGGTGGTGGGGCTGCGTCTCAACCTGATCGGCAAACCCGACCCGGATTTCAGTTTGCCGGTATGGCGGACCCATCTGCAACGGGTGGCGGCGCTGGGCTGGCAGGTGGAAATCCAGGCCGAGGCCCGTCGTCTGCCCCATCTGCTGCCGCCGCTCTGGAACAGCGGGGTCAAGACGGTGGTCGATCATATGGGCTTGGCCGATAAGGCGCTGGGGGTGGACGATCCCGCCTTCCGCTGGCTGCTGGAACAGGGGGAGCAACAAGCCCATGCCGGGCGGGTCTTCGTTAAACTGTCCGGGGCATATCGCAACGGTCCCGGCGTTGCCGTCAAAGCTACGCCCTTACTGGTGGATGCCTTTGGCCCCCTGGGTTTGGTGTGGGGCAGCGATTGGCCTCATACCGCCTTTGAGAAAGTCGCCAGCCCCATCCAGGCCCGGCGCGATCTTGACGTCTGGGTTCCAGATCCCGATGTTCGCAAATCCATTCTGGCGACATCGGCGGCCCGTCTTTTCCGCTTTACGGTTTGACGGGTCTTTTGCTCCCCCGCCGCCCCTCAGGCGGGGGAGCAAACATAAATGCTGCAAAAGCGAACAGGCGTCTTGACAGTGTTCGTTTAATAAGCACGATACCGGCCAACGCGATCGTTTCACGATCTCCGGTCCATCCAGATCAAAGCGGGGCAGGGCGGCATCCATCAGGGGGTGCGGTGCCGGCCAGCGCGAAGCGGGTGCCCGGCCTTGAACCTCCTGGCTGGAGTCTGCAATGAAAGATAGTTACTTCCCCCAATGGTCGCTCAAGACCAGCGGCATGGTCGCCCCTGACGAGCGCCTGCCCTGGAGCCAGACCATCATGCTGGGCATTCAGCATGTGGTCGCCATGTTTGGCGCCACCGCGCTGGCCCCGATCATCATGGGCTTCGACCCCAATGTGTCGATCTTCTTTTCCGGCATCGGCACTTTGCTGTTCTTCCTGGTGACCGGAGGGCGGGTTCCCAGCTATCTCGGTTCCAGCTTCGCGTTTATCGCGGTGGTCATTGCCGTGACCGGCTATGCGGGCAGCGGTCCCAACCTCAACATTCCTCTGGCTTTGGGCGGCATCGTCGGGGCGGGCGTGCTGTATGCCCTAATCGGCGTGGTGGTGTCGTTTGTCGGTTATGCCTGGGTCGAAGTGCTGATGCCGCCGGTGGTGACCGGCGCCGTGGTGGCGGCCATTGGTCTTAATCTGGCCCCGCTGGCGGTCAAGGCAGTCAGCACCAACGGTTTTGACATCTTCGTCGGCCTGATGACGGTCCTGATGGTCGGCGTGGTGGCAGTTCGCGCCCCTGGGGCGGCGCGTCGTCTGCCGATCCTGCTGGGCGGCGTCGGCGGCTATGTGCTGTATCTGATCCTGGCTAATGGTTTTGGCCTAGCCAAGGCCATCGACTTTTCCGGTGTCGTCAACGCCGATTGGTTTGGCCTGCCGCACTTTGTCAGCCCGGTCTTTACCGGCTCGGCAGTCAGCATCATCGCCCCGGTGGCGATCATCCTGGTGGCGGAAAATCTGGGACATATCAAGGCCATCGGCGGTATGAGCGGGCGCAATCTGGATCCGTTCATCGGTCGCGCCTTTATCGGTGACGGTCTGGCGACCATTCTGTCGGCATTTGGCGGCGGTACCGGTGTGACCACCTATGCCGAAAACATGGGCGTGATGGCGGCAACCCGCATCTTCTCGACCCTGCTGTTTGTGGTGGCTGGTCTGTTCGCCATCCTGCTGGGCTTTTCGCCCAAGTTCGGCGCGCTGATCATGACCATTCCCGGCCCGATCATCGGCGGTTTGGAACTGGTGGTGTTCGGCCTGATCGCCGCCACCGCCGGTCATATTTGGGTGGATAATCAGGTGGACTTCAGCAAGGCCCGCAACCTGATCGTGGTCGGCGTCACCGTTACCGCGGGGGCTGGCAATCTGGTGGTCACCCTGGGGCCGATCACCCTGGGCGGCATTGGCACCGCGACCTTTGGCGCGATCCTGTTCTATCAGCTGCTGCGCCCTGCCAAGAACGGTTAAGCAAGGCGGTCTTGCGTTCAATTGAAAGGCGGGGGTCTTGGGCCTCCGCCTTTTTTCTTCTGTTTTTCCTCTGGCGGTATGGGGAATTGGCCGTTAAAACCCCCAACAAGACTTATATTTAAAGTGATGGCCGCCATGACTCTGTCCGAGCGTTTTCCCAATCTGCATGTTCTCGATCATCCGCTGATCCAGCACAAGCTGACCCATATGCGCGACAAGCGGACCTCGACCAAGACGTTCCGCCAGCTGCTGCGCGAAATCTCGCTGCTGATGGGCTATGAAATCACCCGCCATCTGCCCCTGTCGCAAGAACAGGTGGAAACCCCGTTGGCGACTTTTATGGCCCCGGTGATCGCGGGCAAAAAGCTGGCGGTGGTGCCGATCCTGCGCGCGGGTGTCGGCATGGCCGATGGTCTGTTGGATCTGCTGCCGTCGGCCCGCGTCGGCCATGTCGGTCTGTACCGCGACCACGAAACCCACCGTCCGGTGGAATATCTGGTCAAGCTGCCCGAGCCGGAAGGCCGCCTGTTCATCCTGACCGATCCGATGCTGGCCACCGGCTATAGCGCCGCCTATGCCGTCGATGCTTTGAAGAAGCGCGGCATCAAGGGCGATTCTATTCAGTTGATGGCCCTGGTCTGCGCCCCCGAAGGGCTGGAAGTGTTCTTCCAGCATCACCCGGAAGTGCAGGTCTATGTCGCCTCGGTGGACGAGCGCTTGAACGAAAACGATTACATCGTCCCTGGTCTGGGCGATGCGGGTGACCGTTTGTTCGGCACCAAGTAAACCAATATTTATGTAAATCGTTTTACAAAGGCCGCCTTTTGGCGGCCTTTGCTGCTTTTATCTCCTCCAAAAGACGGATGTTTGAAGGGTCGTATCCTTTTGGGAAATAGGGTAATATCGCGCCCGGCTGGGACTTCTGAACTGGAGACGTGCTGTGAAACGCCGCTTGTTCGTCGCTTTAGGCATTTTTGCCTTGTTGTCCGCCGCCCTGGCCCCGCAATCCTTTGCTCAATCGGCTGTTCCGGCTTCTCAGGACAGCTTTAAGATCGGCATTGCGCCCCATACCAGCGCCCGCGTCATCATCGAGCAATATCAGCCGGTGCGCGCCGCTTTACAAAGCGCGTTGGGCATGCCGGTGGAAATTCTCACCGCGCCCGACTTCACCGAATTCGCCCGGCGCGCCTTGAACCAGGAATATGATCTGGCGGTGACGACCGGCCATCAGGCCCGGCTGTTTGAAACGGACGCCGCCTACATTCCGCTGCTGACCTATCAGGCCGATTTCAAGTCGGTGGTGGTGGTCCCGAACGAAGGGGCCAAAGCACCCAAGGATTTGAACGGCGCGACCGTAATCGGCCTCAGCCCATCGTCGCTGGTTACCATCTGGGGCGAACATTGGCTGAAGCAAAACAGCATCACCAGCACTGTGCGCTACGTCAGCGCCGCCGATAGTGTCGCCCAGTTGATGCTGGCGGGTGAAGCCCAGGCCGGTTTGATGTCGCTGGCCAATTTCCAGGGCTTAAGCACCGAAACCCGGTCCAAGCTGCGTTTCCTGGTGGAAAGCGACGCCCTTGCCGGACGGGTCTACATGCTGAACGGGCGCCGCGCCGCCGTGCAGGACAAGCTGCGTCAGGCTTTGTTCGCGTTTTCGCAAACGCCCGAGGGACGGCAATATTTCGACAGCACCAAGCTGATGGGTTATCGTCTGCTCAAACCTAATGAATTGCAGATCATGGACCCTTATGCCGATGTGGTGCGGCAAGTTCTGAAGGCTAAATAACGTTAAATGAGATCGCGCTTTTCGCCGTTGCGGACTGTCCGGGGGCGTCTGCTTGCCGCCGCCATTGTCGTCGAAAGCATTATGCTGACCCTGATGGTCGGCAACGGCATGCGCCTGCTTTATGAAAGTCTGGCCCAGCAGGCCAAGGCTTATGCCAGCCAGATGACCCCGGTGCTGAACGCCGCTTTGGTCGCCCCGCTGGCTCAGCGCGATTACGCCACCATTCAGGCCATCTTGGACGAAAGTGCCGCCGTCGAAGGGCTGGACTATCTGGCGGTCAGCGACAATGCAGGCAAGCTGGTGGCCACCAGCGGCTGGGGGCGGGATGTGGCCTTGCCTGCGCCCGATAAGGAATTTTCGCTGGCCGATAAAGGCGGTCATGTCTACCGCTATGACGTCACCAATGCCGTTACCCTGGCCGGGCAACCGCTGGGGCGTCTTTATTTCAGCGTCAATCTGAAGCACATCGTCGAGGCTAGGAAGAACCTGCTGGTGCAGGGGTTCGCCATCGCCTTGGGTGAAATCCTGCTGTCAGCGGGGATCCTGACCCTGCTGGGCTATTGGCTGACCCGCCATCTCACCCAATTGACGCGCGCCAGCGAGCAGGTGGCCGGGGGCAATTATTCTCCCGACCCGGTGGCCGAGGGGGAAGATGATATCGGCCAGTTGGGGGCCGCCTTCAACGCCATGTCGTCGGCAGTGCGCGAGCGCGTGCGGCAGCTGACCGTGGCCGTGTCGGAACAGGCATTGCTGACCCACGACCTGGAAGAAGAGCGCGCGCGCCTGATGGCCTTGTTGTCATCGATGGAATTCGGGGTGCTGTTCATCGATCTGGACGGCCATGTGATCTATGCCAACCCGTCCTTTGAACGGATTTGGGCGGCGCAATGCGGGGCCATGGGCAAGACCCTGGCTGAGCTGATGCGTACCTGCGGCAATCGTCCTTCGCTCGATGATCTGGCGTCCCTGCTGGAAGACGGGCAAGATCGCCTGGAAATGACCCTGGATAACGGGCGCATCGTCACGGCGCACCGTTACCCGGTGGTGGATGGCGATCAGACCAGCGGTTGGCTTTACACTTTTATCGACGTCACCGAATCGCGGCAGGCGGCCCACCAATTGCTGGCGGCCAAGGAACAGGCGGAATCGGCCAACCGCATCAAATCGGAATTTCTGGCCACCATGAGCCATGAAATCCGCACGCCGATGAACGGCATCATCGGCATGACCGGGTTACTGATCGATACGCCCCTGGGCCGCGAGCAGCGCCATTATACCGACACCATCCGTCTGTCGGCCGAAGCCTTGTTGCAGGTCATCAACGACATCTTGGATTTTTCCAAGATGGAAGCGGGACGGCTGGAACTGGAGGACGGCGAGTTTGAGGTTCTGCCCCTGGTGGAAGGGGTGTTGGATGTTCTGGCGCCGCGTTTGGCGGGCAAGAACATCGATCTTTTGCATTATATCGCGCCCGAAGCGCGCGGTCTGTTCAAAGGCGATTCCGGGCGGCTGCGTCAGGTGTTGCTCAATCTGGCGGGCAATGCCGTCAAGTTCACCCAGTCGGGCAGCGTGGTGGTGCGGGTGTTTGCCGAAGCGTCGGTCAATCCGGTCCAACGCCGCGCCATGCGGCTGCGTTTCGTCATCGAAGATACCGGCATCGGCATTGCCGACAGCGCCAAGCCGCGTCTGTTCAGCATGTTTACCCAGGCGGATTCCACCACGGCGCGGCGTTTCGGCGGTACCGGGCTGGGACTGGCGATCTCGAAACGGATCGTCGATCAGATGGGCGGCGAGATCGGTTTTGATAGCCAGGAAGGGCAGGGAAGTCTGTTCTGGTTCACGGTCGATCTGCCCAAGCTGCCGGGGTTGGGAGGTGGGGCCGATGAGCCCAAACCCTTGAATGGAACCCGCATCCTGGTGGTCGATGACAACGCCATCAACCGGGAAATCCTGAACCGTCAGATTGCCGGATGGGGGGCTGCCGTGTGCGAGGCCGAAGGGGCCGCCGACGCCCTGCCAATGATCCGGCAGGCCGCCAGCGATGGGGCTGGGTTCGATCTGGTGGTCTTGGATCACCACATGCCCGGCATGACGGGCCTTGATCTGGCGGCGATCCTGCGCGCCGATCATACCCTGGATGGTTTGGCGGTGGTCATCGCCAGTTCCGGTGCGACCGAAGGCTTGCGCCCGATGGCCGAAGGGTTGCGCATTCAATCGGTGCTGTTAAAGCCTGTGCGCGAGGATAATTTGCGCAGCGCCCTGCTAAGCGCTCTGGGCCGGGCGTCGGCTGCGGAGGAACAGCCCCAGGACAATCCTCTGACGCCTGCACCCGGTCACCTGACGGTTTTGGTGGCCGATGACAACGCCATCA
>JASLCK010000260.1 GCA_030151865.1 Rhodospirillaceae bacterium
GGGCGATGCCGAGAAGCAGGCTCAGGCCCTGCGCAAGACCTTGGACGAGATGGCTGGATTGGCAACCGGGATGAAGGATGCCGCCTTGTCGGCCCGCATCAAGGCGGTCAAGGACGCTTTGCCCGGCTATTGGGATGTGGGCGTTAAGATGGCCAATCTTTATATCGAGCAAGGCCCGGAAGGCGGCAACAAGTTCATGCCGCAGTTTGATGCCCAGGCCGAAAAGATGTCCAAGGCCATCGAGGACTTGCAGGTCGGGGTCGAGCAGATTTCCGCGGCGCAGTTGCAGACCAACCATGATGTGGTGGCGCAATCCGACGATCTGATTTCCCGCGTGCGGGCCATCGGCATCATTGCCGCCGTTCTGGGCGTGGTGGCCACCGCCATCGCCGTGCCGGTGATGATCTGGGGCTTTGGCCTGTTCACCCGCATGGCCGAGGTGATGCATCAGTTGGCTTCGGGTCAGATGTCGCTGGAAATTCCGGCCCAGAACCGTCAGGACGAAGCCGGGGAAATGGCCCGCGCCATCGCGGTGTTCCGC
Source organism: Rhodospirillaceae bacterium (assembly GCA_030151865.1). Taxonomy (GTDB): domain Bacteria; phylum Pseudomonadota; class Alphaproteobacteria; order Rhodospirillales; family Magnetospirillaceae; genus JASLCK01. The sequence continues at coordinate 542 of JASLCK010000260.1, forward strand.
GACAACATGCTGGCCAACGACCGTTTGCGCCAGGAACAGGAAACCCAAAAATTGCGGGCTGAGGACGAGCGCAAGGCGGCTTTGCGCCGCATGGCCGACGATTTCGAAGGTCAGGTGGGCGAAGTGGTCAATACGGTGACCGCCACGGCTGTGCAGTTGCAGGCCGCATCGCGCCAGATGGCGGGCAGCGCCACCGAAACCAGCAGTCAGGCCGCCAGCGTTGCCGCTGCGGCCGGGCAAGCATCATCCAATGTGGAAAACGTTTCGGGCGCGGCCGGCGAATTGACCGGCAGCATCGACACCATCGCCCGCGATGTGGAGCGGTCGCGCAAGGTGGCCGAACGCGCCAACGAGGAAGCGGCCCAGACCTCGGGCATGATCCGGCAATTGTCCGACAACGTGGCGGGGATTGGGGAAATCGTCGCCCTGATCAATGATATCGCGGCGCAAACCAATCTGTTGGCCTTGAACGCCACCATCGAGGCGGCGCGTGCGGGCGAAGCGGGTAAGGGCTTTGCCGTCGTTGCTAACGAAGTCAAGCATCTGGCCAATCAGACCGCCAAGGCGACCGAAGACATCACCGCCAAGATCACTGCCGTTCAGGGCGGGACGGCCCAGGCCGTGATCGCCATCGACAGCATCAGCGATGTGATTGCCGAAATGGGCCAGATCAGCGATGCGGTGGCCCATGCCGTCACCGAACAAAGTGCGGCCACCAGCGCCATTGCCCGCAATGTCGATCAAGCAGCGGTGGGCGTGCAGGAAGTCAGCCATTCCATCACCGGGGTGGAAACCACGGCCCGCGACACCGGCGCCGCTGCCGAACAGATCAGTGCGTCGGCCAGTGATCTGTCGGTGCAGGCCACGCACCTGAAGGACGAGATGCAGCGCTTCCTGACCCATGTGCGGTCGGGCGCGGGGTGCTCTCGGGCTGCCTGACAGGCAAGGTGATACCAGCATAAAGGCCGATCCTCAGAAGGGATCGGCCTTTATATTTGGTCCGGTTGGATCTGCAAAAAGCCGTCAGGCTTTGATGTCCACATGGGCCTTTGAGGCTGCCGAGACTGCAACGGCGCTGCCGGAACTGCCTGATCCGCTGGCGCTGCTGGCGGCATTTTCAACACCGGCCATGGCGTCGAGCACGGTTTGCAGGGATTTGTCGATGGCCCGCTGTTCGCTGCTTTGCAGATAGGGAATGCTGGCGGCGGTATCGACCACTTCCTTGGCGACGGTCAGGCCGCTGCGGGCCAGATCGATCAGCGTAGCCTGGGGAGCCGGGGGCGGGGCAGGAGCTTCCACGACGGGAGCACTGGTCTGCTGAGCCGTGGCGGCGCTGCTGTAGGCCCCGGCGGCAGCGGCCGGAGTCGGGGCAGGGGCTGGAGTGGCGACCGTGGGAGGGGCTGACGGGGCAGATGCTTGCCCCGCGGTATCGCTGCTTCCGACGCTGACCGGAGCGGTTTCACCGCTGGTGGTGGTCGTACTGGTATCGGCGGATGCGGCATAGACCGAGGCCGAGATCTGGTTGGCGCTGGTGATGATCACCCCCAACCCGGCGGTGCTGTCGCCGTTGCTGCTGGCCACCACGCTGATGTTTTGCGCCAGATTGGCGGCTTCCTGCGCGGCGGCGGTAGCGCTTTGGGTGTTGCCCGAGGCCAAGGCCCGGCTAGCCTGCTGTTTCAGGAAGGTCAGGCGGCCCCAGGCGGCGCGCAACTGGTCGGCGGCCTGGGCGGCGGCGCGGTCTTCCTGCGCCTGGTCGCGGCGGTCACGGCGGTTGCCGCCGCCGTCGCGGGGATTGAACTGGTCTTGCGGGGTTTGGGATGCTTGAATAGGCGCATCGACCGGTACCGGAGGCGGAGCCACAGGTGCCACAGGAGTCTGGGGCGTCAGTTGCTGGCGCGCAGGGTCGATGGCGATGGTCTGTTGAATAGGGCTCAACATGGGACCGCTCCGTTCTGGATGAGTTTCTGTCGAAGAGAGGGCAAAGCCACAAATCGACAACCGGCGGTTTCTACCGCTTGACCGATTATAATTTTCGGGCTTGACGAATGCGAGTCTTTTTGGGCCATGCTGCGAGAATTAATAAGCGCTTTATTATCAAAGGCTAGCCCGGAGGCGCGGCGGTTGGGGCATGTCCACGAGGGCATCGCCATCGCCGCCCGGCATCGTCGTCATGCCGCCGCTTGGGACGGGCATTTACGTCAGTGTCGTCAGGCGATTATGGATTGGGTGGACCGTGCCGCCATCGTGCGTGGTACCGCCGGATTGCGGCTGGCGGTGCTGGGGTCTGGCGGTTTGTTGGATGTGCCGTTGGACGATCTGGCGGGGCGGGGTCTGGCGATCGATCTGGTGGACGTTTTTCATCCCCGTAGCGCCCGCCGTCAGGCCAGCCGCTATCCCGGTGTTACCCTGATCGAGCATGACTTTCTTGGGCTGCGCCGTCCCGCCGATCTGGCCGATGCCGCCGCCCGGCTGACGGAGTGGCGGCGCGTGCTATCGGCACCGCCCGATCTGGTGGTGTCTTGCAACCTGCTCAGTCAGTTGCCGCTGCGTCCGCTGGATGTGTGGGGCGCGCATGTGGCCGATCCCCTCGCCTGGGCGCGGGCGGTGATGCAGGCGCATTTGCAGGATTTGCGGGATGGACCAGGAGCGGCCCTGCTTTTGTCGGAATATCGCCACCGGTGGATCGACCGCGCCGGTCGGGTGGTGGAGGAAGCTGACCCCTTAAACGGATTGGCGTCCGGCGTTGGGGCGCATCTGCCCGCCGCAGTGCAAAGCTGGGATTGGGTCTTGGCCCCTTATGGCGAGATCGAGCGTGATCAAAGTCTGATATTAAGCGTTGGGGCGTTCGAACTGCGGTAATGGGGCGGCCCGCAAGGTGTGGCGCTGCTGCCAGTAAAGTCGGTTGGCTCCGCGAAAATGGCGGATCAGCGCCGCCAGTTCCCGCACCAGCGCGGTTTGAAACGCGGTCGTGCCAGGAATGGCGCGGGCTTTCCTGATCTTGCGCATCTGCCCCTGAACCTGAGATAGCCACATCTGACGCAAGCCATCGGCTCGCGTCAGGGGGTCGGGGCTGGTCAATCCCCACAGGACGGCGCGGCGGTCCTCGTCGGGAATCGGGCCGTCATAGCGGCGTTCCAGGTCGGAAAAGGTTTGGTAATCGGCACACATCATCCCGGCTTTCGGTTGGGCGAAACAACGGCCCAAACCTTGCGCCAGGATTTACGAACTAGTCAAGATTGAATTTGCGTAATTCGTAATTTGTGTTGATTTACATTTCTGCGATGCCGACCACGCGGTGAATCGACACCACATCCTCGGTCGGCCATTCCAGCGCGCCGGGCGGATTGAACTGCTGCAACACCAGCTTGCTGGGGGTCAGGCAGTCGAAGGTTTTGATGTAGGCCAGCGGCGGGGCGTATTCGTCGGCAGCACGGATTTGCACCACCACATTGTCGCCCTTGCGTACCGGGCGGCTGGGATTGACGTGTAAAAGCCAGCCAGCTTCGAAGCGCGGCGACATGGAATCGCCTTGCACATAAATCCCATAGGCATTGCGCGCCCCCGCCAGGGACGGCGGGCGTTCGGCATAATCCATGACTTGGCCGTTCATCTCGAACGCGCCGTCGGGGCCGCCCATGGCAGAGCCGTAAATCGGCAGATTTCTGGGGATTTGCGCGGTGGCGGGCAAGTCGATGGGCAGCGCCGGATAGCCGTCGTGATCCTGGGGATTGGGCTTGGGCAGGGCATTGGCGGCGGCCAGGGTCTGGCGGCGGGTGGCCAGCAAAGACACCAACTCGGCGGTGGGGATTTCCAGAAAATCGGCCATCAGCGGCAATTCGCCAACCTGGACGTTGCGCCGCCCACCAATGATCTCGGACACGCGCGCGGGGTCGATGCCCAAGGCCTTGGCCAGGCTTCCCTTGCTTTTGCGAAGCGCGCGCAGACGGTCGCTGATCCAATGGTTCGACATGCGGCGATTATGGCATGGGCGGTTTACGGCGTCACAGGAAAAATTCGTAAAATTTACGCTTGCAAGAAATTTGCGTCAGTCGTAATTCTGTTTCGTAATTTGCGAACTGACGAGGGTGCGATGTTCATAAACGATGCCGATGCCAAGCGCGGCCTGGAAACGCGGGCGATCTCTGCACGCCGTCAGCCGACCACCTTGCTGGCGCTGCTGGATTGGGTTTATCGCCGCCAGCGGGCCGATCTGATGACCTGCAAGCCGCTGAAGGGGCCTAAGCGCCAGGACGACGGTACGGCCCCGGATATTCTGTCCACCATGGTCGGCGCTTCCGAGCTGATGGATCGGGTGGCCGAACTGGGGGTGATGGTCGATGGTGGCGGGCGGCAATCCTATCGCCTGCACGAGGATGCCGAGCGGGTCCATGATGCCTTGATCGCCTTGTCGGAAAGCGATTGGGCCGGGGCGGCGCTGATCCTGGGCCATGCCCGCATCGCCAGCCAGCCCGACTGGGGTAACGCCCGTCAGGAATGGGAGCCGGTGCGCGATGCCAACGGCCGTATTATCGAGGATCGCTTTGACGAGGTGGTGATGCTGCGCACCCGCGGCCGTCCGCGCCGGGTTCAGGTCAGCTATTGCCCGGTCGCACCCTATCCGTCCGATGAATGGGTGGCGATGACGCGGGGCGAATATCGCTGCTGGCATCAGGGCTTGGTGAGCTTGAGTCAGGCCTTGCCGCCCCTGACGCTGTGGAAGGTGATGGGATTGGGGGTGCAGGCGGAACCCTGGGTGCGGGAAGATTAAAGACCATTTTAGCGATAGTGTTTTTAATTTTATTTCCCTGTTGCGGGAAAATGTTCTTGACTTTCGGGTCTGAAAAATTGACACTGTGCACGAGCCCAAGACGCGCCCGCCGGATACAACCCGGCGGGCGTTTCGCATTCAGGGCCGCTTTCCCTTTCTATCCCGTTTCCCTGCGGTGTCGGTGCGCTGGTGCCGACGGCCAATGGGCGGGTTTGCCTTACGGATTTCGACGTGACTGCCGATCAGACCAAACATCCGTGCGGCGCGCCGACCTTGCGGGGTGGGCGCTGCCGCAATCTTGTCGCCGGGCCGGGCCGTTGCCGCCTGCATGGCGGCCCCGCTGCCGCGCCCCTGGACGAAACCTCCGACCTTGCCGCCACCGATCCGGCCCGGCGGCTGTCCATCTTACAAAACGCCGCCGAACACCGGGCCTTGCAGGCCCACCGCGCGGCGGAAGATGCCGGATCGGACAAAGCCGACGCCGTTTTTTGCCGCAATGCCCGGCTTGCCGCCTCGTTGGCACGGCTGCGTCATTCCCTGTCGCGGGCCGATAAGGAGGAAAAGGCCGACGCCGCCAAGACGGTCCACGGCGCGCCGCCGATCGATGGTCCTTCTCCCGCTGCCGATGTCACCATCTATCGTCTGCCCGATAATGGCCGCGATCCCGAAAAGGGGTAGGGGGCCAAAGTGCTTTTGATTTTGCGTGAGTGCGGCCCGTCCTTTTTGGCCGGGGCGTTTTTTATGGAAGGATTTTAGGATGATGGGTCGTGACTGGGCCAAAGTGTGGGTGGAGCAAGGGCGCTTTCAGGCCTATTTTCCCCGACTGTCGTTTGCCAAGGATGGCCTGAAGCTGGGGGGCGGGGACTGTCATTGCCGCCATCGAGCGAGATCGTTCGGGTGTGGCTTGTCTGAAAATCGACGGGGCTGAAGAGCGTATTCTGGCTTTGCTGTCGGTGGCTTATGACCGCCCGGTCGCCCCTTGGGTTCTGACCAATCTGCGCAATGCCTCGCGGGCCCTGGCAAAAGAGGAGCTCTGTCAGGCTGCGATCCATGTTGCCTTTTCCGGGTTACCGTCGCTGGAGGATGAAGACGCCCCGCGCCGCCTGTTCCTGGCCGATCACCTGCTGGCGGACGGCCTGGATGAGGGGGAGATGCTGAAGGCCTTGGATTTGTTGCCCCAGGCAGTTGCGGTCAAACAATGGCGGGAATGGGCAAAATATGGCGGCCGGAGTTCTGCTGTTGCTGAAGCTGGCGGGATGTTCCGTAAGGAGGGGGCTGGAGTGCTGAAGAGCATCCCCGTGGTGGTAATCCACAGAATAGAGGGCAATTCAGCACGTCTGAAGGAAGGGGTGAAGTCGATGCGGAGAATGCAGAAAAACCACAAGATCCTGGCAAAACAAAAATCGCTTTAATTACTGTCTATGATGACGGGATCGGTATGCATTCAGCTCTTTATGTTGAACAGGGCGGTAGAGCGCGTTTGTATGACCCTGCTGGTGGGTATATGGCAGATCAACGGGGAAGCAATGGCGTCGTGTATGACGGGGATGCGCGCCTTTCACGATATATCGCCTATCATCAGGGGCATGGGTCTCGTGTCGAGATTGATGAGGCGTATGTGAATTCTGAAGATGTGCAGAAGTTAACAAATGAGCTCGACGAAGGGGTGCAACCGATGGGTGGACTTTGTGCTTTTAGTATCTCTGGATATCTCCCTTTATTAAGGGAGTTCTCGCAGATGAGCTGGCATGTTTCGCCTGCAAGGTTGCAAAGTGAATTTAGAGATATGAAGGGGCAAGGAAAATGATGGGGCGAAGGCGACGTACCGGATGGCGGAAGGAACTGGTTCTGTGGAGCTTGGCGACCGTTGGTGGTGGCTTGGCTGTCTGGGGGATGGGGCTTTCCATTGTGATTCGGCATGTTCTATGGCGGAATTACCCGGTATTTCTCGTCATATCTTTATCCGTTTATGTTTTGTTGGCCGTGTTGTGTGCTTGCCGGTTGAGGGATGTGTATCCGACTGGCAAAAAGCGATGGTTGATCGTCATTGTTCAGTCGGTGGTATGCGCCTGGGTGTCGGCGGCAGTCGGCTATCTGCCTGAGTTGCTGCAATGGCACCTTGAGCATGCGGGCACCTGGATTTTTTCGTGGCATTATTTGTGGGGAGAACTGGGGGCGCTCTTTTATTTGATGCCGCTAGCCAGTTTTTCCTGGTTGTTTGGGGCGGTGTCGGCGTTGGTTTATTTGGTGGCGCACCGCTGGGGGCAATTTGGGGTTTGAGGGGGGTATGAAAAAGCGTTTAGTCATCGTTGTGTCCCTCATTGCTCTTTTCTTGGGTGTCGGGGGGTATTGTTATGAACGGGAAAGATCGGCCCGAGAAAATGACAGTTATTTTATCCCGCCAGAATGGATACTGGCAGGAGAGCTGACTTTGGGTATTGTTTCTGTGCACGAAAAGTTGGATGGAGATGATTTAATCCCGATCTTTTTGGGATACGAATATGTCGCTCATCCTTTAAAGTTGGCAGAGGTTAGTCTGTGGTTTGGCGCCGATGTTGATGGCGTTGATCGTCTGGGGCGCACCGCTTTGATTTTAAATGCAGGGTTTTCCTCGCCTGAAGGGGTCGGTTTCCTGTTGGCTCATGGCGCGGATCCTAATCGCGAAGATGCGCAAGGCAATACGGCCTTGCAGTCTGTCGGGGTGATAGAGGGGCATGGCCCCGCCGATCTCTATAAAGTTGTCTGGCAATTGCTTGCCGCGGGCGCAGACCCGTGTCATCGCAATTGCAAGGGGGAAACTCCGGCGACGCATTTTGGTTTGACGAGTCCGCTGGGGCATATGCTGAACGGGATTTGTTCCGAAAAGACACAATGAAGGGCTGGTGGGTGGAGGCGATGATCCGGCTTTGGAAAATCCTGCGTTGGCTTGGGGGCGGCGTTGTTGCCTTGCTGGTGCTGCCCGCTGCCTTATTCGAAAGGCCGGCGCAGGTTTGCGAAAGTGTCGCCATTGCCGGAACGGGCTGGGTGGTCGAGCATTCCGTGCGTCGGACCTGCGCCTATCTTCATTGTGAGGACAAAGTAATTGCCCGCAACGCTGATGGCCGACAGGTGACATTGCTGAGTCAGCGGTATAACGCCGATAATCTGTCGATCGAGCCTTATCTGAAGGGGGTTCTTATTTCAACCAGACCTTATAATTTTGACTATTGGAATAAATCGTTTCATGAATTTCAGATTTACTTGGATTATGATGTTTCGAATTATATGATGAATTCAGAGAAATATGCCGCTAATAATGAATATTATAAATTTTCAGCGCAATATCCTCCGATGATATCACTTATAGTTAATAATTTTATTCCTAATTTTTTTATGAAAGAATATTTTGAACGTAAGAAGTATCTGGAGTCTAGGGTTAATTATTCGTTCAACACTCAGGATACGGGGTATGCCAAAATGCGCCGTAAGTGGATCAATGCGGCGGGGATAAACGAGGATTGCTACGACGTTCCTATGCCTTAGCGAGGTGGGGGGGGCAAGGGGGGCTGCTTGGAAACATTTTCAGCAGATAAAACGAGAATTTTTGTGCATCGCTAAACTTTTTGATTGACTTTTGCGGTCA
>JASLCK010000274.1 GCA_030151865.1 Rhodospirillaceae bacterium
CCGATGTAGCCGAACATTTCCGACAGCGGCACGATGGCTTCGACGGCGATGTTGTGACCACGTTCGACCTGGCCCTGGACCATGCCGCGACGACGGTTCACGTCGCCGATGATGTCGCCCAGGTAATCTTCCGGGGTCACCACTTCGACCTTCATCATCGGTTCCAGCAGGATCGGGCTGGCCCGACGGATGCCTTCACGGAAGCAGGCCTTGGCGGCGATTTCGAAGGTCAGAGCGTTCGAGTCGACGTCGTGGTACTTACCGTCAACCAGGCGGGCGCGGAAATCGACAGTCGGATAACCGGCGAGCACGCCTTCTTCCTTCTGCAGTTCCAGACCCTTGCCGACGGACGGCACATATTCGCGCGGAACCGAACCGCCGACGGTTTCGTCGACGAATTCGAAGCCTTCACCGCGTTCGCGGGGTTCGAACACGATCTTCACTTCCGCGTACTGGCCCGAACCGCCGGTCTGCTTCTTGTGGGTATAGACGTGTTCGACCGTGCTGGTGATGGTTTCACGGTAAGCCACCTGCGGCTTGCCCATGTTGCCTTCCACACCGAATTCGGTGCGCATACGGTCCATGGTGACTTCCAGATGGAGTTCGCCCATGCCGCGCAGGATGGTCTGGCCGGTTTCACGGTCGGTTTCCAGACGCAAGGACGGATCGGCGCGGACCATCTTGCCCAGAGCCATGCCGAACTTTTCCTGTTCGCCCTTGCTCTTGGGTTCGACCGAAACGCTGATGACCGGTTCGGGGAAGCGCATGCGTTCCAGAACGACCTGGGCCGAAGCGTCACACAGGGTGTCACCGGTTTCGGTTTCCGACAGCGAAACCAGAGCCACGATGTCGCCCGCGCGGGCTTCTTCGATGGCGTTGGCTTCCTTGGCGAACATTTCGACCATGCGGCCGATCTTTTCGCGCTTGCCGCGGGTCGAGTTCATCACCGACATGCCCTTGGTCAGCACGCCCGAATAAACGCGGATGAAGGTCAGGGCGCCATAGGCGTCGTTGATCACCTTGAAGGCCAGGGCGGAGAAGGGTTCTTCGTCCGAGCACTTGCGTTCGCCGTTGGAGTTGCCGTCGGCATCCACGGTTTTGATGGCTTCGACGTCGGTCGGGGCCGGCATGTAATCGACAACGGCGTCCAGAACCTGCTGCACGCCCTTGTTCTTATAGGACGAACCGCACAGCACGGCATTGAACGCGCCGTTGATGGTGCCCTTGCGCAGGCAGGCGCGCAGCACGTCGGCGCTCGGCTCCTCGCCGCTTTCCAGGTACGCTTCCATGGCGGCTTCGTCCTGTTCCAGGGCGGTGTCCACCAATTCGGTGCGCAGAGCGGAAATGCTGGCGATGTTGTCCAGGTCTTCCTTGACGGTCAGGTTCAGCTTCTGGGCCAGATCATCGGTGATCGGCCAGATTTCCCACTGGGCGTCCTTCTCGTCCGAGAACCAGACGTAAGCCTTCATCTCGACCAGATCGACCATGCCGCGGAAATTGTCTTCCGAGCCGATCGGAACCTGCACGGGCAGCGGACGCGCGCCCAGACGGGTCTTGATCATCTCGACGCAACGACGGAAGTTCGCGCCAGCGCGGTCCATCTTGTTGACGTAGCAGATACGCGGGACGTTGTAGTTGTCGGCCAGACGCCAGTTGGTTTCCGACTGGGGTTCCACACCGGCGACGCCGTCGAACACCACGACCGCGCCGTCGAGGACGCGCAGAGAGCGGTTCACTTCGATGGTGAAGTCGACGTGGCCGGGGGTGTCGATAACGTTGATCTTCTTACCGCGCCAGAAAGCGGAAACGGCGGCGGACTGAATGGTGATGCCGCGCTTCTGTTCCTGCTCCAGGTAGTCGGTGGTGGTCGACGACTTCAGATCCTTGGTGTCGTGAATGTCGACGATCGTGTGCTTGCGACCGGTGTAATAGAGGATGCGCTCGGTCGTCGTGGTCTTACCGGCGTCGACATGGGCGATGATGCCGATGTTCCGGATATCCGAGAGAGGAGTAGTGCGGGCCATTACAGATCCATTGCGATAAGGTTTATGGTCCAGGATGAGCAGCGAGACATTCCCGCCACCGGCACCCCAAGCCGTTCCATCAGTCCATTCCGGGTGGAGCCCCGTAACAGGGCCGCACCAATGTCTCGCGCGCGGTTGCGCACGCCAAGCGAGTTCTGTAGATGAATCGGTGACACAAGGCCACCTTTTTTCGCGTCGGCTCGGTCACGAGTCGACATTTATCTGCCGAAACCGCCTGAAAATGCACCATATCCACCATGCGATATTTTTTGCATGACGGTTCGGTGATGCCTTTGCAGCGCCCAGGCTTGGCCGCGTTGACGGGTTTTGCGGGACATCAAAGCCCACAGAACCGAACCGCAGGCCGATCAGCGCCTAGACTGGTGCGGACCTTATCTCACTTCGGCGGATTTTTCCAGACCCTGGACGCAGGCAGACCGGTCCCCAAGAAATCACAGGATCAACAACCAAAAGTAAAAGACTGAGCCAAGAAGCACCCTTAAAGCTTCACGTCATCCCTCGTGAATGCTACCATTCAAAATTGCAGACTGGGCGGAATATTCCCCCCTGGTCTGCAAAACCCATATTCCAAGGGGGATTTCTATGAAGTTTCGTGCTTTCGCCTTTGCCGCCGTCGCGTGTCTGTCCTTGTCGCTGCCTGCCCTGGCCGCCGATCACGGCACCATGGACGAAGCCACCGCCATGGCTAAGCGCGCCGCCGCCCTGATCAAGTCCGATGGTGCGGAAAAGGCCTATGCCGCGTTCAACAGCAAGGATCCGCGTTTCTTCGACCGCGATCTTTATGTGCTGGTGTCCGATTATAACGGCGTGGCCCTGGCCCATGGCGCCAATGCCGCCCTGGTTGGCAAGAACTTCCTGGCCAACACCGACGCCGACGGCAAGGAATTCGTCAAGGAACGCGTGAGCCTGGCCAAAGCCGGCAAGGATTTCACCCAGGACTATAAGTACAAGAACCCGCAGACCGGCGCGATCGAGCCCAAGTCCAGCTATTGCGTGCCGCTGCCCGAGCAGATCGTCTGCGTCGGCATCTATAAGTAATCTATAAGATAATCCCGGCGTCACGGCGACGACAGGGGATGGGCGGGGCGCAAGTCCCGCCCTTTTTTCTTAACGCGCCAGAATTTTTCCAAGAAAGCGACGGGTCCGTTCTTCCTTGGGGGCCGAGAACAACTCTTCCGGCTTGCCCTGTTCGACGATCACCCCGCCATCCATGAAGATCACCCGGTCCGCCACCTCGCGGGCGAAGGCCATTTCGTGGGTGACGATGACCAGGGTGCGGTTTTCCTGAGCCAAGGCGCGGATCACCCCCAACACCTCCCCCACCAGTTCGGGATCAAGGGCCGAGGTCGGCTCGTCGAACAAGATCACGTCGGGCTGCATCGCCAGGGCGCGGGCAATGGCGACCCGCTGTTGCTGCCCACCCGACAAACGGCCGGGATAGGCATCGGCCTTTTCCGCCAACCCTACCTTGGCCAACAGGGCACGCCCCCGGACCTCGGCCTCGAACCGGGGCTCGCGTTGCACCACCACTGGCCCTTCGATAACGTTTTCCAAGGCCGTGCGATGGGGAAACAGATTGAACCCCTGAAAGACGAACCCCGCATGACGGCGCAAATCCCGCACCTGGGCAGCGCGGCGGCGGGCAGGCGCGGCGGCATCCACCGTCACCGGACCGATGCGCACCACGCCGTGATTGGGGGTTTCCAGAAAGTTCAGGCAGCGCAGCAAGGTCGTCTTGCCTGACCCGCTGGGGCCGATGATGGCCAAGACTTCGCCCTGCCCGACCTGCAAGTCGATGGATTGCAGCACCTGATGGCTGGCGAAGCTCTTGCTCAGTCCCTGCACCTCGATCATAGCGGCTGCACCGCTTTCACGGGATGCGGGGATGGCGGGATCGGCAAGCGCGGTCTTAGCGGACATGAGCATTGGCTTTCCGTTCCAAATGATGCTGCCCCCAGGCCAAGAGAGCCGAAATGGCCCAATAGAGCAGCGCGGCCGACAGATAGAGGGTGAAGACTTCGTAGGTGCGGGCGGTGATCAACTGCGCCTGACGGAACAGTTCCGGCACCTGGATGGTCGCCGCCATCGAGGTATCCTTGATCAGCCCGATAAAGGTATTGCCCAGGGGCGGCAGCGCAATGCGCGCGGCCTGGGGCAGAATCACCCGGATCATGGTCTGCGGCCAAGACATGCCGATCACCCCGGCGGCTTCCCATTGGCCACGGTCGATGGCGGAAATGGCGGCGCGGAACACCTCGGCCGTATAGCCGCCAACATTGACGGAAAAGCCGATGATGGCCGCCGGGATGGGATCCAGCCGCAATCCGAATTCCGCCAGCCCGTAATAGAGAATGAACAATTGCACCAACAGCGGCGTGCCGCGGATGAAGGAGACGTAAAGCCCGGCCAAAGCCCGCGCCAGCCGCCAATGGGACAAACGCAGCAACCCGACCCCCAGCCCGATAATCAGGCCAAAAACCATGCCGCCCAGGCTGAGTTCCAAAGTGGCGACGGCGCCCTTTAACAAAAAGGGCGCCGATTCCACGATCAGGTCGGTGCTGATCTGCACGGTCTCACCGGCCTTACTTGGTGACGTCGATGCCGAACCACTTTTCCGAAATGGTCTTCAGGGACCCATCGGCGCGCAGTTCGTCGATCGCCTTGTTCAAGGCGGCGGTAAAGTCGGCCTCGCCCTTACGCACGGCGATGGCCTGATCCTGCTTGGCGAAAGCCTCGCCCGACGGGACCACCTGACCATCGGAATTCTTCAAGAGATAGCTGGCTTCCAGGCGGTCGTTCAAAATGGCGTCGATGCGCCCGACCCGCAGATCCTGGTTGCGGGTGGCGTCGTCGTCATAGGTACGGGCTTCCGCCTTGGGCTGGTTGGCGCGCAGCCATTGCTCGTAATTGGTGCCCAGCACCACGCCGACCTTCTTGCCCGCCAGATCTTCAGGCTTGGCGATTTTGCCCTGATCGGCCTTGCGGGTGATGATCTGAATGCCCGACACCGTATAGGGCTGGGTGAAGTCATACTTCTTCAGGCGTTCCGGCGTGATGGTGACCTGATTGACGATGACGTCGAAGCGCCCGGCATCCAAGGCGGCAAGAATGCCGTCCCACTTGGTGGGCTGGAATTCGACCTTGACGCCCAGCTTCTTGGCCAGCGCCTGGGCGAAGTCCACTTCGAACCCAATCAGTTGACCGCTGTTGTCCTGGTAATTGAAGGGCGGATAGGTCCCTTCCAGGCCGACCCGCAGCGTACCCCGGTCCTTCACCTGGGACAAAAGCCCGTCGGCAAAAGCGCTGGCCGACAGCCCCGCCCCCATCGCCAGAGCCAACCCGCCGATCACCGCACCGCGCAAGAACGAAAGCTTCATGGTCCCTCCGGACAAACACATTCAATAACTAGATATACGATATGGATTACATTGATTAAATGTCAATAACTGATAATTAACATTTTTTAGAAGTGTTTTCATGGTCTGCCTGCAAGTGGTATAGGGACCGGCTGGCTGCGCACATGGCGCGCCGTTTTAATTTCAAAATGATAGGCAAGGTATGACCGTCAGCATTGATATGGGACTGACCTCGTCGGGCATGAAAGCGACGGTCGATCTCGAAGAATTGCTGGCGACCCGTCTGCTGGTGCAGGGCAATTCGGGGTCGGGCAAGTCCCACCTGCTGCGGCGCCTGATCGAACAGAGCGCACCTTGGGTGCAGCAAGCCATCATCGATCCCGAAGGGGATTTCGTCACCCTGGCCGACGCCTTTGGCCATCTGGTGGTCGATGCCGCCAGCCATAGCGAAAATGCCCTGCAAAGCATTGGCGGACGGGTGCGCCAGCATCGGGTTTCCGTAGTGCTGAACCTGGAAAACCTGGATGCGGAAATGCAGATGCGACACTGCGCCGCCTTTCTGGGCGGGCTGTTCGACGCCGACCGCGATTACTGGTTTCCCATGCTGGTGGTGGTGGACGAAGCCC
>JASLCK010000277.1 GCA_030151865.1 Rhodospirillaceae bacterium
TTTGTCTAGCGGGGCTGCGTTTGAAAGCGATTGGCAGGCCGCCGCCTCGCAGGGATTGTCGGCACTGGCGACCAACATCAGCGACGCCTTGCAACAAAGCAAACCGACGGCAGCCACTCGGCCCGCTGCGGTTCCGGGCAGTTGATCGGGAACGACAAAAGAAAGTGCCGGGGAAATCCCGGCACTCTTCCCCGAAGGGATGTCGTCAGCGCGCCCCAGCTTCATCAGTGGAAGAAAAAGCTTTGCTGTTTCAGGGCTCCGCTGCCGCTCTGGCTTGAGAGTTTTTAGATTCTGAAAATTCTAAATCCGCTTGATGATCAGCGACGTATTGATGCCGCCAAAGGCGAAATTGTTCGACATCAGATAGTCGATCTCCATCCGCCGGGGGGTGCCCATCAGATAGTCCAACTGGCCGCACCGTTCATCGACGCACGTCAGATTGGCGGTGGGGCAGAACCAGCCTTCCCGCATCATTTCGATCCCTAGCCACGCTTCAATAGCGCCGCATGCCCCCAGACTGTGGCCGAAATGGCCTTTCAGGGAATGGATTGGCATGCGCGGTCCCATGACTTCGCTGGTGGCCTGGGTTTCCGCGATGTCGCCCCATTCGGTGGCGGTGCCGTGGCCGGACACCAGACCGATGGCGTCAGGCTTCAGACCGGCGTCGTCCAGGGACAGGCGCAATGCCTGGGCCATGGTGGCCGCTTGGGGTTGGGTGACATGATTGCCGTCGGAATTGCAGCCGAAGCCGACGATCTCGGCCAGGATGCGAGCGCCGCGGGCGCGGGCATGATGGTATTCTTCCAAGATCAGGGTGCAGGCCCCTTCGCCGATCACCAAGCCATCGCGGTCCTTGTCATAAGGCCGAGGCGACAGGTTGGCCGCATCATTGCGGGTGCTGGTGGCATAAAGGGTGTCGAAGACGGCGGTGTCGGTGATATCCAATTCCTCGGCCCCGCCTGCGATCATTACATCGGCCCGGCCCAGGCGAATTGACTCGTAAGCGTACCCGATCCCCTGACTGCCCGAGGTGCAAGCGCTGGACGTCGGGATGATCCGTCCCGTTATGCCAAAAAACAGCCCGATATTAACCACTGCCGTGTGGCTCATCATCTGGATATAGCTGGTGGCGTTGAGATGGCGTGAGACGCCTTCTTTCTTCAGTTCAAAGAATCCCAGTACCGCATCGGGGCTGCCGAAAGACGAGCCATAGGCGACGCCAGTGCGGCCATTGCGGACCACCGGATCGTCTTGCAGTCCCGCATCGGTCAAGGCACGTTCGGTGGCATAGACGGCCATCTTGGACACCCTGCCCATGGTGCGGGTTTTCTTGCGGGGATAGCGCTGTTCGATGGAAAAGTTCTCGACCGGTGCCGCCAAGCGGGTGTTGATGCCGGTAAAACGGTGCCAATCTTCCATAAAGCGGATGCCGGTGCGGCCGTCCGCAAACGCTTGACGGATGCTCGGCCAATCCTCGCCCAGGGCGGTGACGCCCGCCATTCCGGTTACGACAACACGCCGATCCATCACACCATCCCCCCATTGACCGAAATGACTTGGCGCGTGATATAGGCCGCTTCGTCCGAACACAGGAAGGCGACGGTTCCGGCCACTTCCTCGACCCGCCCCAGACGGCGCAGCGGTACCATCTTGGCAATTTCCTCGACCGGCAATCCGGCAGTCATTTGGGTTTCGATGATGCCCGGCGCGACGCAATTGACGGTGATCGCACGTTTGGCCAATTCGATGGACAGTGCTTTGGTGGCACCGATAATTCCGGCTTTGGCGGCGCTATAATTGACTTGTCCACGGTTCCCGGCAATGCCAGAAACCGACGACAAGGTCACGATACGGCCCCCCTTGCGGGCTGACACCATCGGCATGACCAGGGGGCGCAGAACATTGTAAAAACCATCGAGATTGGTGCCCAGGACATCATCCCAATCGCTGTCTTCCATAGCGGGAAAAGCGTTGTCGCGGGCAATCCCTGCGTTCAGCACCACGCCATAATAAGCCCCATGTTCGGCGATATCGGCTTCCAGGGTCCGGCGGCAGCCGTCACGATCGGCAATATCGAAGGAGATCAGGCGTCCGTCGCCGCCAACCTGACGGATTTCCTCGAGTGCCGTTTCGGCCCCCGTCCGGTCGCTGTGGTAATGGGCAACCAGATGAAATCCCGCACGAGCCAGACGAATCGCTACGGCCCGGCCAATCCCCTTGCTGGCCCCGGTTACCAGAATGGTTCTGCTCAAGATAATACCCCCAGAAAAGCCAACCTTATCCCACGACCGAACCGACGGGATTCCCGTCGGCTTCTTCTCCCGGCTGATAAAGCGTCAATTGCGCTGATGCGATGATTTTGTTGGTGTCATCGCAAATACGGCAGTCGAACACCGCCATCCCCCCATCACGCAGAACCAGATGCCCTTCGACCGTCAGCGCTTCGCCCAGTCGGAAATATGGTCTGTCAGCATGATAACGGCGTGTGCCCAGCAAGTAGCCGATCTGCACCGGTTTGTTTTGTGTCTTGGCCTCCAGACCGGCAAACAGTCCGCAGGCTTGGGCCATCCATTCCAACCCGACATGGGCCGGGACACCCTGGTTCTGATGCAGAAAGGGTGTGGTCGCAGTAATGGTCAGGCTTGCCGAGATTGTATCGGTGCTCCAGTTCTGGACGTGATCCAGCAACACCATGGGTGGGGCGTGGGGCAACAGATCGTCCGGGCGGAAGGGGCAATCGCTCATCCGGCACGTCCCAGAATGATGGAAACGTTGCTGCCGCCAAACCCAAAGGAGTTGCTGAGCATGGCCAGCTTGTCACGTTGTGGGATCGTCGTGCCGGGACTGGTCAAGGCCAGACGCGGTAAATCCGGGTCGGCATCGCCGTCCCACAGATGGGGCGGCAAAAGCCCGGAACTGGTTTGCGGATTAAGGCTCAGCCAAAGAAAAGCCGCTTCGACCCCGCCGGTCGCACCCAGCATATGGCCGGTCATGCCCTTGGTGGAACTGCAGGCCACACCTGCCGGGAAAAGTCTGTTCATGGCGCGGCTTTCCATCGCGTCGTTCAGAGCGGTGCCAGTGCCATGCAGATTGACATAGGCAATGTCGGTGGCGTGCAACCCGGCATCGGCCAGCGCCAATTCCATGGAACGATAGGCGCCCTCGCCCTCGGGGTGGGGGGCGGTGACGTGGTGAGCGTCGGAACTTTCCCCCACTCCCAACAGTTCGACCGCGCCGGGTTCGGCGGATAACAGAAAGGCCGCAGCGCCCTCACCGATCGTGATGCCGTCCCGATTGCGGCTGAAGGGGTTGCAGCGGTCTTTCGACAGGGCTTCAAGCGAACCAAACCCGTTCAGGGTCATTTTGCACAAGCTGTCCGCGCCCCCGACGATGACAGCATCGGCCAATCCGCAGCGGATCAGCCGCCGCGCCGAGGCGAACACTTTGGCGCTGGACGAACAGGCGGTGGCAATGGTGTAAGCCGGGCCGGTCAGGGCAAACGTGCTGGCGGTATAGGCGCCCAGGCTGCCGGTTTCCTGATAGGAATAGTCGAAGCTGTCCGGCCAGATCCCGGTGTGCCGTCGGTGCGCCAAAGCGTGTTCACCATCGGAGATGCCCGACGTGCTGGTGCCGACGACCACCGCGATCCGATCCCGTCCATACCGGCAGGCGGCGTTTTCGATCGCGGGGGCAATCTGGTCCAAGGCTGCCTGCATCAAGCGATTGTTGCGGGATTGCGGGCCGTCGGCCAGTCCGGGCACCAGACCGACCTCGACCTGCCGTCCGGCCATCAGTCCTTCTTGTCGGATAAAGGCCGGGCGGGCGGCATCCAGGCCGCGCACCACGTCATGTCCATGGTTGCCCAGGGGGCACACGACACCGCAGGCGTTTAGGAAAAATCTCATGGGCGTGTCTCGACCGATTGCACGTCCAGCCCATATCCCCATGCTAAATTCCGGTAGCTGAGGGACCCATTCCATGGGTCGTCGCTGGAGTAATCGGCGTGCATTACTTCGCCGTCGCGATCGAAGATGGCTCGGCTTCGCTTGTTGGCAACCAGACGCCCGCCCGATGGAGCCAGGGCGGCGTTAACCTGATCGTCTGGCCAATACAGCATGACGATATCGGCCAGCATATTTTCAGGACGCAATTGGTTGGGCAGCCAAGGGGCGGTTTCGGTCTTCAGGCCGTTATCACTCCAGGTCAGGGTCATGGCCCGCCGCCCCAGCGTATCCAAGCCTAGCAAAACCAAAGTGTTGCCACTGGCGCTGATATGTCCTTCGAAGACATAGGTCTGATCGCCGTAATGGGCGGTGACCAGTTGGGTTGCCTCCAAGGTGCGGCCCAGGGACGACGGTTTGGGCAGGACCAGGGACAGATGCGGCGCCACGCGCACGACGCCGTCGACAACCGGTTCCTGAGACGGTTGGGATGCTGCGCAAGCCGACAGCAGCGCGGCGCAGCAAAGCGCCAAAAGACAACGCAGCATCAATTTTCCACATCCATACGTTGATTTCTTGGGCCAGGGATATAGCACCGTTCTGCTTGGAAACGGAGACTCATCGGCGTGTCCTTCCCAGCGGCGCCAAAAGACAGGCCAGGAAGATGCCAACCAGCATGGTTGCGCCAAACGACTGTACGGCATGCACCTGACTGGCGGCCAAAAGCCCAAAAGACAACAGGGCAGTACAGGCCGACAGGATGACCGCCAACATGGTGATGGACCGTCGTTCCATAGTGGTTTCGGCACAAAAGACGGCATAATCGACGCCGATTGATAAGACCAGGACCAGCGCCATCGCATCAAAGAAGTTAAAGCTGTCGCCACCTAAAGCCAACAGCGCCGGGGCCAGGGCCACCGCGCCCACGGGGGGGGCCATGATCCGCATGCCGCCGCGCCAGCCATACCGCCAGATCAGCAACGGAGCCATGAACAGGGCGGACAGTCCCAGCAAGATCAGGGCGCGCTGCCGGTATTTGCCCAGCAGGGCGCTGAATTGTCCTGCTGGATCGATAAAGCGGACGCCGTCCAGACCTTGGGCCACGGCGGCGACTTGCGCGGGTTTGGCCACGCCATCCAGGCTGACCACGTGCAGTCCCGGCGTTAAAACCAGCATGGACAAGAACGACAGAGGGCCGTTTTGCGAAAGCACCTGCCCAATGGCGAGGGGGGGCAGGGTCGGATCGGCTGGGGTGGGGGCTTGGCTCAATCCCAGTTGCTGGATTTGCCGGTCCAATAAGGGGGCCAAATGCTGATCGACCAGCCGTCGATTTTGCATCTGGCGGGCTGCCGACGGGATATATTGGGCGGGTGCCTGAAACCCGGCCAAGGCTTTCTCGGCCACCAGGGGGCGCAGACGTTCAATCAGCGCTTCCTCGCGCTGAAGCGCGCTTTCGTCATCGGGGGCATCGACCAGAAAGAACAGGCTGCCGCCGGTCGAACCGATCAACCGCTGTATTTCTTCCTGCTCGCTGACCAGCGGGGGGTAAAGCGATTGCATGCGCCGGACATCGTCGTCGGTATGCAGGCGAAACAATCCCAGCATCCCCAGCAGCACCAACAGTCCCAAGATTGCCACACGCAGACGCGGATTGCCCGCAGAGGACCAGAAATCCATAAACCCACCCGCCAGCGCCAGCATCCGTTCCCCATGTCGGGGGCGGCGGGCGCGGTCCAGGCTTGGCAGCCACAGCGCCACCGTGATCCAGGATGCCGACAGGCCAATAGCTGAAAAAGCGGCGATCTGTCGGAGACCGGGAAACGGAGCCAGCATCAGGGTCAGATAACCGATAATGGTGGTCGCGGCTCCCAATCCGATACCGGCGGACACCCGCTTCAACCGTTCCGCCGGGGTGGCGGGGGCGGCAAAGATTTCGGTGCAATATTGCAAGGAATAGTCAACGGCGACGCCGATCAGGCTGACGCCGAACAACAGGGCACCGACATGCAGTTCGCCAAACAGCCACAGGCAGGCCGACAAGGCCACGCCGATGCCGCTGGCGATGACCAGCAGGCCGAGCCACAGAGGCGACAGGGCGCGGAAGGCGGCTAAAATGACCAGCACTGTTCCCAAAACCGACAACAGACCGATGGCCGAACTTTCATCCATGGCCTGTCTGGCCCCGGCCTCGGCAAAGAAAACGGCCCCCAGTTTGAGAACCCGCAGATCGGCCGAGCTTTGCTTCAGACTGTTCAGATCAAGTGTTTGTTCCAGGCGCTTCTGCACATCCAGGGCGTAGGGTTCACCGATCAGATTGCCCGAAATCATCACCCAGGTTTTGTCGTCATCGGTCAATGACAGCATGCCGTCATCCAGGTTTAGACGCGACAAGGGCAATGGCAGGCTGAGAAAGAAAGATTGCATCAACAGGAATGGGTCGTTGCGCAGCATCCGCGCGTCGGTCGCTCCGGCAAAACCAAAAGCTTGCGACAGGGCTCGCAAGGCAACGTCTTGGCCCTTGCCGTCCAACAGTCGCTGGCGGTCGTCATTGGACAGCAGTCCCTGGCGGTAGGGGTAATAAAGTTGGCCCATCTGCCGTAACCGGTCGCGATCAAGTCCCCCTGTGGACAGGGTGACCAAGCCGGAAGCTTGCAGCCTGCGGCTCAATTCGGCTGCTCCCGCGCGTGCTGCTGAACGGTCGGCGCTGCCAACCAAAAAGACCAGCTTGCGAGACAAGGCATCGGTGACGGCGTCGTTGGCCTTCTGCACGGCGGGGTTTTGTTCTTCGCGCGGCAACAGGGCCATCAAATCGGTGCGGAACGACAGCCCCTGATAAAGCCGTGTCCCCAGATAGGCCATGGCGACAAGAACGATCGCCAGCCAGATGAAGGCGAGAATCCGTTTCATTGGCCGGGAGCGTCCAGGGTTTGGGTTTCTTGGGCGGTCAGGGGGCCATTGCCCAGAACCTGATCGAGAAAGGCCAGATCATCGTAATCGCCGTCGGGTTTGGTGATGCGGACCGCATCGACGAAACGCCCACCCCGCACCGTGATGGATTGAAACGGCATGGTGACAGGGTCAGGTCCCTTGCGGGGCGTTAACACCACCCGCCAGGCTTTGGCATCGCCGCTGCGTTCGACAGTGAAATCCTGTTCCAATGCCCGCCAATCCCCTCCCAGAGCGCCACCCAACATGTCGTAAAGCCGCGACAGAAAGGGCAAGCGCGCCGCAGGCAAGCGCATGGTTTGACTGCCGCCGACATCCTGAGCCAGGCCGGCAGGAGAAATGGCGGTGGTAACGACGAACGGCGTTTCCGCCTGCCAGATCAGACCCCGGCCTGCAGCCAGGACGAAATGTCCTTCGCTGCGCAAGGGAGCGTTGAAACCTTGCAGGTGGCGTTCCTGCACAAAGCGGCCATGCAGCACTTGCCCGGCCTGTAATCCCCCTTCGGGGCCAACGGCATGAACCGGAAGAGAGAAGGACAGAAAGGCTAGTGACACCATCAGCGCCAGAAAATAGCGTTGCATCAGATCACCTCCTTTACGCGGTCGGTCAGGGCCGACGGGCTTTCAAACTGCATCTCGCCGGTTTTGACGCAGACGGCGACCTGAACGGTGCTGGCTTTGGTCAAGACAGCGCCGCTTTCCCGGTCACGGATGCGATACTCGATCTTCAGGCGGTTTTGATATTCGACCAGGGTGGCGGTGATCAGCACTTCCTGGGCAAAGCGGATGGGGCGGACATATTTGATCCGCATATCGACGATGGGCCAGGCATAGCCTGAGTCTTCCATCTGGCGATAATTATAGCCGATGGCGTCCAGCAGATCGCATCGGGCCTGTTCCAGAAAACGCGCATAATTGCCGTGCCAGACCACATTCATCGGGTCCAGGTCATAGAACTGCGCTTTAACGACGCTTTCGACGCAATACATCAGCGATCTCGATCTGCCCAGAAGTCAAAAAAGTTGAACCATTGCAGCGGTGCCTTCCTGGCATAGTCCTCCAGGCGGCGGGCATAGGCGGCGGTGTGTTGACGCAAAGCCTCTTCCCGCTGGCCGCGCGGCAGGTCTAGCCTTTCGGCGAAAGGCTCCAGGCTCAACTGCCAACCATCATCGGTTTTCAGGCAAAACAGCAGGTAAACCGGGCACTCCAGCAAACCCGCCAAAATCCACGGACCTTGGGAAAACGGAGCTGGCATTCCCAGAAACGGCACCCGGCAGATACGTTCAGTACTGCCCACCGGTATCCGATCGCCCGCAATGACCACCCATTCGCCACGCCCGATCCGATCTTTCAGATCAATGGCGGTATCGGGGCCGATTTCCGTAACTTCCATCAGATTAAGGGCGGCTTCCGGGCGGAAACGGCGCAGAGTCCGATTATAGTTTCCGGCATGGCGGGTATGAACCAGGACCGTCATGCGGTCGCGGGTCTGCTGATCCAGTACGGCGCGGGCAATATCGACATTGCCCAGATGGGCCACGACAATCAATGCGCCCCGATTGTCGGCGGTGGCGGTTTGTAAGCTGTCTGGTGTCAGGGTCTGTATCCGGTCAGGCCGCACACCGCCAGTCCAACCGGCAAAAACATCCAAAGCCCGCCCGGCAAATTCCAGGAAGTGGCGATAGCATTCCCACAAGCTGGCGGGACGTCCAAAGACTCGCCCCAGAAAAATCCGCGATGCCCGCCGTTGTTCCGATCCTGCCAGGAAGAACCAGGCGACAATGGGGGCCATGACCGCCATGCAGCCCCGCCGCCCCAACAGGCGATAGGCGGCGGCACAGAACGTCAGCCCCCACAAGGCGCCGCGTTCCCGCAATTCAGCCCAATGGGGGGCGGGGTCGGCGGTTCGCGCCTGGTGGGGCAGTATCCGGGCCAAGGGGCGCAGCAGCATTTCGCACACCAGTTTGGTATGCATGCGGCTGATCCGCAGGTTGTCGCGCCACAGATCAAAGTTCGATGTGTTGTCGGGCGGATAGATGACCTTGACCGGCAATCCGAGAACCGGCGTTCCTTGCCAGAACAGCCGCACCATGATTTCCGTGTCGAAATCCATCCGTAGCCCGACTTTGCGGACCGCCAGCAATCGCATGACCGGCTCCAGCGGATAGACGCGAAACCCGCACATGCTGTCCTTGATGGACAGGCTTAGCGTCTCGATCCAGACCCAGACATGGGTGATCCAGCGCCCAATCTTGCGGCCGGTGGGAATACTGGCGTCATATTGCGGCAGGCCGGTAATCAGAGCGTCCGGGTTTTGCCGGGCCAGATCCAGCATCGGCTCCAGGGCGTCCAGATCATGCTGGCCGTCGGCATCCACCTGGACCGCATGGCTGTATCCTGCGTCGCGGGCCAGACGAAACCCTTCCAAGACCGCCGCTCCCTTGCCTTGGTTGATCTCCAGGCGATGAACGCGCACCCCTTGGCTGGGATCGTGCAAAGCGGCGATGGCGGCGCGGGCTTCTTCCCCGCTGCCGTCATCGATGATGAAAACCGGTAATCCTGCCTGCCGCAGACCATGAACCACCGCACCCAGGGCGAGCCAGTGGTTGTGACTGGGAACAATAGCGCAGGGGGTCATGACGCGGTTCCCTCAAGTTTGATCCGTCCTGAAGAACAGATGTCTCCGTTCCGGCTGTATTCGAACGACAATGATCCTTTGATACGGTCAATGCGTAAGGTCAGTTCCAACGGATTGCCCGGTTCAACAACACGGCGGAACTTGACTTGAAAGTCGGTCGCCGCCGCACAGCCGCTTTGCAGCAGTTCGTCTGCCAGACGGACGGCCCAGTCGGTCTGCACCACGCCGGGCAAAACCGGTTGTCCGGGAAAGTGGCCGTCAAAAGCCGGATGTTCGGGCGGTAAAGCCAGACGCAGGACGACATGGTCGGCAGAACGCCATTCAGTAGCGATCACATCGGGATGGGACATGGCATGGCTTTCGTCGTGAACAAGGCGCGCAAATCCGCCGTCTTGATTTTTCCCATGGGATGGCTGGGCAGTTCGGTGACAAACCGCCATAGCTTGGGAATGGCCGCCGGTTCCAGGGCATTGGCCAGTTCCCGGCGCAACACTCTGCCGAAGCGAAATGATCCCAGCCGTTCCAATTCCTGCCAACCCAACGTGGTCGGTACGATGACAGCCCCCAATTGCTCGTGGTCACCCGGCAGCGCCACGGCGGCGCTGGTCTCGACCCATGGCGAAGCGGATAACAGCCGTTCGACCTCGGCCAAGGCGACCCGCTTTCCAGCAATCTTGGCGATACGGTCTGACCGTCCCAGAAACCGAAATCCCTCCGCGGTCGCTTCGATCAGATCGGCGGTTTCGCTTTCCCGGTTGTCATAAGGCGAGTACAGGCGCAGCAATCCTTGCGGATGGGGCAATAGCCGATGTCCGGCCAACAGGGTCCAGCCATCTTGCCCAGGTGTCTGGCGTCGGGTTGCCACGGCCCCTGTTTCGGTGCTGCCGAAAATCTCAGTGGGGGCGCATCCCAGAATGTCTGCCCCGTCCAGGGCTGCCGCCAGGGACAATGGCGCACCGGCCGAGAATATCATGCGTGGTTGCCGATCTGCTGGCAGGGGAGGAATTCCGGCCAACCGCCCCAGATGTGCCGGGCTGGAAATAAGCATCGAAGGGCTGGTCAGGGCCGCGATCAGTCCTTCCCAGACATCGTGACAGCCGCGATCGAAAGCGCGGCCTGCCGCCAGAGGCCAAAGGATTTTAAACGTCAGGCCATAAAGATGCTGGTGGCTGACCATGGCGTTGACCTGGCATGCGCCCAGTTCGGCGCCCCAGGTGCGTTCCAGCCCCAGAACCTCGCGTTCCAGCATGTCCAGGGTGCGGATAATACGCTTGGGCTGTCCGGTCGAGCCCGACGTAAAAAAGGCAATCCGGGCCTGATCCCGCCGTGGCGTAGCGGCGGGGGTGGAACTGAGCCCAGCCAGCCAAACCTGGGTGTCGTCGATGATCCGGTCAACGTCGTGGGTAAGATTTTCCAGTGTGTCGGGCTGCATATTGGGAGGCAGTACCACTTCGACCCCGGCAGATAGCAGGCCGAACAGACCGATGGCGAAGGCGGCGCTGTCCCGACAGGCCAGGGCTGCGGTTCGCAGTCCTGTCACGGTCAGGGCCAAGGCTGCGGCCCGGGCGCGAAACTCGGCCAAGGTCACCGAACCCGGGGGACCGAACGCCACGATCCGCTGGGCGTCCTGCGCCCCGGTCAGTAGGGAAAAGAGCGGGCCGCCAGTCATGCTGCTCTCTGCCCTGCGCGGACGTGGCGACGGATCAGATACTCGCCCGCGAACAACAAGCCCATGGCGATATAGCTGAGCAGGCCGTTCCATAACGTCCACAGATGCAGCGATCCCCAAACCGCGGTTGCTGCCGAGATTGCGGCGTTTGCCAATAAAAAGATTATCCAAACCCAAGTGACCCGTCGGGTGTAGGCGACGCCCTGGGGCGGCAGATCGGGCTCGCTCAGCCGCGCGATGCGTTCGATCACGCAAGGGGGAAACCGCAGCGACAGGGCGAAGACTCCTGCCACCGCTAAACTGATGGCGATGGGATAGGCCTTCGCCGCCAAGTCCGGTTGCCAAATCAGGGCCGACAGCAGCCCACCGCCAGCCAAAGCTAGAACAGGCAACCATAAGCCAGCCCCCTTGACCCGGCGCAATCCCAACATTCGCAGGGCCAAAAGGCCCAACGCCGTCAAAACCAGGATCGTCGGGGGCAGGCTGCCCAGACAAAAATAGACCAGAAACGGATAAGCCATTCCGCCCACGGCTGCCAAAAGCAGCCAGGGTTCAGGCCGAAACCGTTTCATCGGTCGCCAGCAACGCTTCGACGCAATCCACCACGTCGCCGACGGTGCGCACTGTTTTGAAATTTTCGGGTTTGATCCGCCGACCGGTCAATTCCTGCAACTTGACCACCAGATCGACGGCGTCGATGCTGTCCAGATCCAGTTCTTCGAACAGCTTTGCGTCGAGCGTGATTTTATCCCGCGGGATTTCAAACAGTTCCTCCAGAAAGTCGCGCAGCTTCTCGAGGATTTCTTCTCTCCCCAGCATTTTCACACCCCTTTTTGCGATTCGATGAACTTCGCCAGATTGCGGACACTGGCGAAATGAGCGCGGACTTCGTCGCTTGCAGCTTCGATCTTGATGCCGAAGCGCTGGCGAATGGCCACCCCCAGTTCCAGCGCGTCGATCGAGTCCAGCCCCAATCCATCCCCAAACAGCGCCTCGTCACTGTCGATATCGTCAACAGTGATGTCTTCCAGCTTCAAGGCGTCGATAATCAGTTTTTTAAGGTCAAGTTCTAAGTCAGACATATCCAAGTTTCTCAGCGTAATAACGCTCTAGGGATTGTACCAGTTTGCGGGCGGCCAGACTGCGATGGGGATAACCAAGGTAACTGGCGGGCTCCAGACATTCTCCGGCCACCAGTCGGAAGACCGGGCGATGGGCAGGAATTTTCCACCAGGGCTCGCCTTTGATCAGGGTTGGCGGTGTGCAGGTGATCAGTACCAACTGCACGGGGGCCGCGGCCAGGGTGGCCAGATTGGCAAATCCCCGGCGGAACCGCGGCGCTTCCCCGGGCTGGCTGCGGGTCCCTTCGGGAAAGATGATCAGGCTTTGCCCCCGAGCCAGGGATTCCTGACAGCAAGCCAGCAATTGCTCGGGTTCCAGATCGTTGCGGATGTATCCAGCGCGCCGCATCAACGGCCCCAGCAAGCGGTGTTCCCACAACTGGCTTTTGACGATGCATTGGGCATTGGGGATCAAGGCCATCAGCATCACCACATCCAATAAGGACGGATGATTGGCGACCACCAAGCGGCCGCCCGGCTGTTCCAGCCGCTCGATCCCTTCAAATTCCAAGGTCAACAGCCCCAAACCGCGCAGGCACCGCAGATAAAAGCGGAACGTGGCCCGGATGATGGTTTGCACCCGCTCCCGACGGCAATTCTTCATCAGGAACAGCACCAGCAAGGCTGCCAGAATGCCGCCCCCGGCAAAGATGAAGGCAAAGGCGGCCCCGGTGGCGCAGACACGCCAGAGATGATCAAGCCTGTGCATGGTCAAGTCTCTCCAGGCTCCAGACCAGCCGTTCTCCGGCGATATCCAGTCGATCGGTTTTTTGATCCAGGACGTCGGCCATCTGGGCGGCCGCATAGCTTGCCGATATCTGATCTTGTGACGCGCGGGGGCGCCAAGACAGCCGATAATGTTGCCCGCCCGGAGCCAGCAGCAAAACCAGGGCCATGTTTTCCTCGTCTTCATCGACAAGTTCGTCATAAGGGGCGGGCAGCGGTTCGTCGTAATGGGCCAGCAGAACGGGTTTTTCCGGTGCTTCCATATGGCAGCAGGCGGCTTCCAACAGGGCGGTCAGCAAGCTTTCCCGTCCGGCGGAAACAGCGCTGTGTCCCTGGCCGTTTTTGGCCGCAATCGACAGCAATCCGGCCAGGGCATGATGTACCGACAAGGTAAAATCGGCGGGAGAGACGTCCCCGTCGGCTACCAAAGTGTCCAGGATCGACAAGGTGCGGGTGAATTCGCCATGGCGGGACGAAAAAATCAGGCGAGCCTGATCCTTCTCGTCCATATTCCAGGCCAGCCGCAATGCTTGTTGGCCCAAGCGGCTGACGCGACGACGCAACGAGAGCGGCGGTTGGCTTTGCTCAACCGGCTGCCCTCGCCAAATGTCATTTCCGCCTTGGCCAAAAGACCAGGAACCCCACGACTTCACGGAAAAAACGACGGATGGCATAGTAAGATCAGGCTCTGACGCCATAAAATGGTGCGCCCCCACCACGGGACGCCGGAAGCTAGCATAAGTATCAAGGGTTGTTTAGGTGAAAATAACGCTTTTTAAGATCTCTAAAACTGACCCTGCTTTTTCTTATTGGCGGGACTGGTGTGGGGGCCGGGTTGACTGGGTGGATAGTCGCAATAGGGATTTATCCTCTGCATCGTTGCAGGGGCGCGTGGTTTTAATAGCCGGTCTTTTCCAGACTTTTGGACATACTGCATGGCATTTACGGGCGGAAGAAAGTGGTCGCCCTTATTTGCTGACGGAGGATGGGCAGCCAGGACCATCCATTTCCCTGACCCATGGCGGTGACTGGGCTGTCGTGGCGATGACGCGGCCAGGGGTGGCGCTGGGGGTGGATATCGAACCCCATAAACTGCGCAATGTTCAAGCGATTGCCGCCAGGGCGTTCGGTCCGGAAGAACAGCGTTTGGTGGATGCCGGGGGGGCTGCTGCGTTTTACCGCCTTTGGACTTTGCGTGAAGCGATGGGCAAAGCAACTGGGGAGGGGCTGTCTCTAGCCGCCGATGGCCAGGATCATGTGGGCGTTGGACCCGAACGGAGGCCGTGGAGCGTACCCGGATG
Organism: Rhodospirillaceae bacterium; assembly: GCA_030151865.1. Taxonomy (GTDB): domain Bacteria; phylum Pseudomonadota; class Alphaproteobacteria; order Rhodospirillales; family Magnetospirillaceae; genus JASLCK01. Next base: position 14,342 of record JASLCK010000277.1, read on the forward strand.
GCGCTTGTACCACGAGGAACTGCCGCATGGTTACAGTCTGGCCTGTGCCGTGGCCATCAAGGACGATGAGGATATGGAAATCCATCATGCGGCCCTGATGGCTGATGGGCGTTAGGGCTGTCAGTTGGCCGTGAGGCCGGCGTTGCTCAGACGCGTGTTGACGTCATGTTCCAGATTGCGGATCCAGAAATTGTAATGGTCATGGATGGTGCCGTTTTCGGCATTCATGCCAGTGCTGTTTTTATAAGCGATGCGCCAGGTCTTTTGATCGAAATAGATATCAACCACGGCTGCGGTTTTGCTGCTGGTTTGGGTCGCAACCAGATGGCCGGGGGCAGCTCTTTCGAATGTCCAATGACGCAATTGGCCCGCCTCGACAATCATGCTCTCGATCTTATCAAGAGACAGGGTCTGCGCCTGAGTCGGGATCGGGTCATTCACGTTGTAAATGGTTTCGTGCTTATAAGCGCAAGATGCCAAGAAAGCAGCCAACAGCAGCACCGACACTTTCTTCATATCAATCCATTCCTTTTAAAGGATCGCGCCGTGACTTTTTTAGCGCGGCAGAAATCTGCTTAAAACCATGCATCATGGCATTTTATCAGTCAACATCATCCATGGGTTGTGTTGCGGAGAAAATTTCCATAGCGATGGTTGGTGTGGGCGTTTAGTTCCGGCTCAGCAAGTCGGCCCAATCGCGGGCCCAGCAGCAGGTGTGGGTGAAGTCAGGGACTTCCACCAGCCGGGCCGGGGTCTCGGGCGGCAGGCGTTTGAGGTAGGATTGTACGACGTCGGTGCCCACTGTACGGTCCTTGGCTCCGGTGAAATGCAGTTGCGGGATGCGGGCCAGGGTTTCGGGGGGAAGCTGGGCGGGATCAAGCGATCCGCTTAAGGGGGACAGCCCATCGCGGTGAGTCCAGTACCCCAGATCAAGATCGGCGGCCACGGTGATGACTTGTGCGACGTCATCGCGCCGCGCCGCCAGCAGCATGGCCAGGGCACCGCCGCCGGAATAGCCGGTCAAGATCAGTCGTTCGGCATGACTTTGCTGTTTTAATTGGTCCAGGGCGGCGCTCAGGCTGTCGATCACCTCGGGCGCGTAGCGGCTGGTGGTCCAATATGCGGTGCGGCAGGTTCGCCCATGGGCTGGCAGAGTATATTGGCAAGGACGGCCCAGCCATGCCACCGGTCCCGCTGTGGGGTCGGCCAGGGCCAGTTTCAGGGCAACCGGATCGGTCGGCGTGGGATCTATGGCGGGTTTGCTGGGGGTGACATAGGCAAGGCCGTCGCCCTCCAGATAGACCCGCAAGGTTTTGCCGGCGCGACTGGGCGGCGTGGCTGTGGCCAGATCGAACATCCGTGCCGTCAGGACATTCCATTCCCATCCGGCGGCGCGGGCCACTTCCAGCCCAGTGCCCTGGCGAGAGGACGCGCAGGCGGAAACCAGCAGCACCAGCGACAGAACAATCAATCGACCGATTTTTGAGCGGCTTGATTGCCCGTGATCTCGCAAAGCCATACCCGATCTATCCTCCCGTTCTTGTTGCCGAGAAGGTTACCTTAGCCGTCATAAGGCTGGCAAAGGTCGGGCGAGA
>JASLCK010000278.1 GCA_030151865.1 Rhodospirillaceae bacterium
AGCTTCAGGCGGACGGTGCCTTCGACGTTTTCGCTGACCTTGTCGATCATGGTCTGGATGGCCTGACGTTCGGGGCTCCACCAGAAACCGTTATAGATCAACTCGGCGTAACGGGGCATCAGCTCGTCCTTCAGGTGAGCTTCGCCGCGGTCCAGGGTCAGGCTTTCGATGGCGCGGTGCGCCACGATCAGAACCGACCCGCCGGGGGTTTCGTAAACGCCGCGCGACTTCATGCCGACGAAGCGGTTTTCCACCAGATCCAGACGACCAATGCCGTTGGCGCCGCCCAACTGGTTCAGCTTGGTCAGCAAGGCCGCCGGGGACAGGCGTTCGCCGTCGATGGCAACCGCATTGCCCTTTTCGAACTCGATTTCCACATAGGTGGGGGTGTTCGGGGCTTTTTCCGGGCTGACCGAACGGGTGAACATGTCTTCGTTCGGTTCGACCCACGGATCTTCCAGCGCCTTGCCTTCATAAGAGATGTGCAAGAGGTTGGCGTCGGTGGAATAGGGGGCTTCGCCGCGCTTGTCCTTGGCGATCGGAATCTGGTGCTTTTCGGCGAAGTCCAGCAACGCGGTGCGGCTGTTCATCGACCACAGACGCCAGGGCGCGATCACCTTGATGTCGGGCTTCAGGGCGTAATAGCCCAGTTCGAAGCGCACCTGATCGTTGCCCTTGCCGGTGGCGCCATGGGCCACGGCGTCGGCGCCAACCTGATTGGCGATTTCGATCTGACGCTTGGAGATCAGCGGACGGGCGATCGAGGTGCCCAGCAGATAGACGCCTTCATAAAGGGCGTTGGCGCGGAACATCGGGAAGACGAAGTCGCGCACGAATTCTTCGCGCAGATCGTCGATGAAGATGTTTTCCGGCTTGATGCCCAGCAGCTCGGCCTTCTTGCGGGCGGGTTCCAGTTCTTCGCCCTGGCCCAGATCGGCGGTGAAGGTCACCACTTCGCACTGATATTGATCCTGCAGCCAACGCAGGATGATCGAGGTGTCCAGACCGCCGGAATAGGCCAGGACGACTTTCTTCACTTCACCTTTCATGGGATGCGCGCCTTGTCGCTAAGGGGTACTGACTGAACGCCGAGTATAGGCCATCGCACGGACGAGGCAAGCCCGCCCATTGCCCCTTTATCGGCTGTGGTCTATTCTACCTGATGGATAATAACTCTAAGAATAAATCGCCAGGAACAGGGAGGGTTTCCATGCCGAGAACCGTAAGCGATCTGATCGCAGGCCGTCAGCCGGTGATCATCAAGGCGGGCGCGTCCGTGCGCGAAACCGCCCATCTGATGCTGGAACAGCAGGTGGGGGCGGTGCTGGTGATGGATGGTCAGGGCCAACTGGTCGGTGTCTTCACCGAACGCGATGCCCTGCGTTTCTTCGTCGCCACCCGGCGTAATGCCGATCTGACCAATGTGGACGACGTGATGACCAAGAACCCCATCACCGTTTCCCCCGACACCAGTGTCGAAGACGCCCGCAATCTGATGCGGGAAAAAGGTTTCCGTCACCTGCCGGTGACCGATACGCAAGGGGTGCTGGGGGTGGTGTCCCTGCGGGGGATCGCGCTGGATGTTGTGTAAGCCGCGAACTTTTCTTTAATGGGTAAGCATCCCGCCGGGGGCAATCCCCGGCGGGATAGCCGTGTTTAGTCCCCGGTGCTGACGCCTGCTTCGGCAAAGGTCGCCATGCCGGTATGGCAAGCGACGGCGGCTTTGATCAGTCCGACCGACAGGGCCGCGCCCGATGCTTCGCCCAGACGCATGTCCATGTCCAGCAGGGCGCGCTTGCCCAGCTGATCCATCAGTCGCTTATGACCGGGTTCGACCGAGCTGTGACCCACCAGGCAATGATCCAGGGCGCTGGGATTGGCGGCGAACAAAGCGGCGGCGGCAGCCGAACAGACATAGCCGTCCAGAATCACCGGGATACGGGCATGACGGGCGGCCAGCACCGCCCCGGCCATGGCCGCCAGTTCGCGCCCGCCCAGGCAACGCAGGACCTCGACCCCGTCCTTGCTGGGATTGGCGATGACGCCCTTGGCCACGACCTCGGTTTTGATCTTCAGGTGATGATCATCGACGCCGGTGCCGCGCCCGGTCCAGTCGGCGGCCTCGCCGCCAAACAGGGCATGGCAGATGGCGGCGGCCGATGTGGTGTTGCCGATCCCCATTTCACCGATGACCAGCAGGTCGGTATCGGGCAGAGCTGCCAACATACCCGTGCTGAAAGCTTCGACGAATTCGGCCTCGGTCATGGCCGGGCCTTGGGTGAAGTCAGCGGTTGGTGTGGTCAGATCCAGGGATTCGACCGCCAGTTCGATGCCGAAGGTCCGGCACAGTTGGTTGATGGCGGCACCGCCATGCTGGAAATTCATCACCATCTGCACGGTGACTTCCGACGGAAAGGCGGAAACGCCCAGGGCCGCCACCCCGTGATTGCCGGCATAGACGCGGGCGCGGATGGATTTGGCGCGCGGCGGGTGGCTGGCCTGCCAACTGCACAGAAAGCGGCTGATTTCTTCCAGCCGACCCAGTGATCCGGCGGGCTTGGTCAATTGCGGCTCACGCGCGGTCCAAGCACCCAGGGCGTCCTGGTCCGGTCCGGGCATGGTGGCAAGCAAAGTGCGGATATCGGCAATGGTGCGAACGTCTTTCATGAACAATCCCCGTCATGACAAGTCTGGCTGAACGCTGCCCGTCCGTGACGGCGTCCCTATGACATCAGGCCGGTCTTCTGGCTTCGGTTCATCCCGGTCGGACCCCTTCCCGGCGTGGCGCCAGTGGGTTTTTGTCCGCCCAGTCCCCGTTACAGCGTTGGGCACGCGGCGGAGTTTCACCGCCTTCCCGATTCTCCCGCCGTGTGGCGGGCACCTGAGTGGCGCGTTTGTGCCACGCTCAGGGGCTTTCGCCAAGAGGCAATTGGACCTATAAGCGAAGGGGAAGGAGAACCGCCCATGTCGGAACAGACCCCCGATCACAGCGCCGAAGCCCCGTCGTCCCCGGATGACGCAGCGCAAGCCGCACGAGAGGATGCCCCGCAGGAAGAGGCCGCCTTTGCGGTGCCCCGGTCCTGGTGGGCGGATTTGCATTTCGCCCTGTCCTTCATGACCCGGTTGCCGCTGCCATTGCCCTATAATCCTGTTGGCGGATCGCTGGCCCGGGCCATGGGGATGTTTCCCCTGGTCGGTGTCGTCGTCGGCGCCATCGGAGCCTTGGTCTATGGCGCGGCGGGGCTGCTGTTGCCGCCCACTCTGGCGGCGTTGTTGGCTGTGGCGGCCATGGTGCGCGCCACCGGCTGTTTGCACGAAGACGGGTTGGCCGATGTGGCGGACGGTTTTGGTGGTGGCTGGGAAAAGCAACGCAAGCTGGACATCATGAAGGACAGCCGCATCGGCACCTATGGCATGGTGGCGGTGGTGCTGACCATCGGCTTGCGGGTCGCTGCCCTGGCGGCATTGGCTGGCCCCTGGCGGGTGGCGGCGGCGTTGTTGACGGCCCATGCCCTGTCACGGGCGGCAATCCCTGTGTTGATGCAATTTCTGTCGCCCGCCCGCCCTGACGGGTTGGGGGCCAAGGCCGGTCAGCCCGACCGCGCTACTGCCTTCTTGGCGGCAGGCATCGCGGCGGGTGTGGCGGTGATCACGCTGCCGATTTCCACCGCTTTTGCCGCCGCTGTGGTGACGGCGCTGGCGGTCAAAGGTATGGCCCGGTTGGCGCAGAAACATCTGGGCGGTCATACTGGTGACGTTCTGGGGGCGACCCAGCAAGTGGCCGAAGTCGCGGTTTTGCTGGCGATTGTCGCGGTGTGGCGATGACCGGCGGCGTCACCCGCTTCTGGTGGCTGCGTCACGCCCCGGTGCCCGATCCGGAAGGCCGGATTTCCGGCCAGCTTGACCTGCCCTGCGATACCTCGGACGAGGTGTGGTTCGCCGCCTTGGCGGCCAAGTTGCCGCGCAATGCGGTTTTGGTGGAATCCGGGTTGATGCGCTGCGGCCAAACTATCGGGGCCTTGGAAGCTGCCGGTTTGCCCTTGCCGCCTGCTTTGGTCGAACCCGGTTTGATGGAGCAGGATTTCGGACATTGGCAAGGACGCGGCTGGGGCGAGTTGGCCTCGGCCAAGGATCCCGATCTGCCTGCGTTCTGGCAAAATCCGGCTACCGCCACCCCGCCTGGCGGAGAAAGCTTCGCGGCCATGGTCGAGCGTGTTGACGAGGCGGTCGAACGGCTGGTCCAGGATCATGCCGGGCGCGACATTGTTGTTGTGGCTCATGCGGGAACCATCCGCGCTGCCTTGGCCTTGGCTTTGGACATTCCACCGGAATCGGCGCTGGGGTTCGCCGTCGATCCGCTCTCGCTGACCCGCATCGATTCGGTTCATGGCGGCTGGCGGGTGTGCGGGGTGAACTGGTTGCCGGAATAGGCTGCAAAAAGAGCGTTCTTTTTCGTCGCCATCTTTTCCTGGCTGTCATTTGATCTATCTTTAAATTGAGGGGCGAATCAGCGGGAGAGGGACGGCATGCGGAAGACCTTTGCGCCGTTGATGGCTGTGGCGGCGATAGCTGGTTGCCTTGTCGCTTTTCCCTGTCCGGTTCGGGCTGACGACACTGGGGCGCAGTCCCCCGACGCTGCCCATACGATCTATCTCAGCGCCACCGATTGGCCGCCCTATGCTGTGGCGGAAAATGGATCAGGCGCGACCGAGGCGGTGGTCCGCGCTGCCTTTGCCGCCGTTGGCTATCAGGTGGTGACCCACTATTTTCCATGGATGCGTGCCGTCAGCCTGTCTCAGGGCGGGGGCCAATATGTCGGCTATTATCCGGCCTATGCTTCTTCCGAGCGGCAAAAAAGCTGTTATCTCTCCGATCTGGTGGGGGAAAGTCCGGTTGGGTTGGTCGAACTTAGGGATCGTGGTTTGGCGGATAAAACCCTGGACCAATTGCAGAATGTCGGCATTGGCGTGGTGGCCGGTTATGTCAATGGGGCAGAGTTTGATCGACGGGTGCAAGAGGGCAAACTGCGGGTCGAGCCAGCCAACGACGACCTGACCAATTTGCGTAAGGTCTATAATGGGCGGATAGCGGCGGCGGTCATGGATCATAACGTCATGACCCATTTGCTGGCCGTCAATGCCGGTCAGTTTCCCTTGGCCGATCAGTTGCTGTTTGCCAATCCCGGCATGTCGCCTTTGACCCTGCATGTCTGTTTCCGCCGCGACGAAGACGGTCGCAAAGCGGCGGCCCTGCTGAACGAGGGTTTAAGTAAGATCGACGCCCGTGCCATTGCCGCCGCATCCTTGAAAGGGGTAAGGCACAGCGCGCTGCAATAAGGGCTCGGAAAAATGACGCCCCCAGGCTGGACCGGCCTGGGGGCGTTTTTGCGTCTGTGTCGAGGGGGGGGATCAGATCGCCATGACGCCGACCTGATCGGGAACGATCAGGGTGGCTTTGGTGGCGGCCTTGACCTGCTCGACGCTGACGCCGGGGGCGGTTTCGCGCAGCACCAGCCCGGCTTCGGTGGGTTCGATGACGGCCAGTTCGGTGACCACCAGATCGACCCGACGGACCGAGGTCAGGGGCAGGGTGCAGCGCTTGAGGATTTTGGCCTCGCCCTTGGCGGTGTGGGTCATGGCGACGATGACGCGCCGCGCCCCCGACACCAGATCCATGGCCCCGCCCATGCCGGGGACCATCTTGCCGGGCACCATCCAGTTGGCCAGATGGCCCAGTTCATCGACCTGCAAGCCGCCCAGAACGGTCACATCCAGATGGCCGCCGCGGATCAGGCCGAACGACAGGCAACTGTCGAACGATGCCGCGCCCGGCAAAGCGCCGATAAAGCCGCCGCCGGCATCGGTCAGAAACTCGTCTTCCAGGCCGGGTTCCGGGACCGGCGACATGCCGATGATGCCGTTTTCCGACTGGAAGTGGCAGACCACGCCCGCAGGCAGATATTTGGCGACGGTGGTCGGCAGGCCGATGCCCAGATTGACCAGATTGCCG
>JASLCK010000285.1 GCA_030151865.1 Rhodospirillaceae bacterium
CGCACCGGCAAGATCGGTGACGGCTAGATTTTTGTTTTCGACGTTTTGGTATCCGTGCGCATCCGTACCGGCGAGACCAACAACGACGCCGTTTAAAGTTTTTTCCGGGGGCATTTTGACAGCGCCCCCGGCGGTTCAGGCCAGTTTCATGGACATGGTCTGATTTCCTTGCTGTCTCCTCCCTAATTCGCCTTAGCCCCGGAAGGTTTCTTCCGGGGCTTTTTTTGCCCAAAATCCAGGCGGCAATGCACTCAAACAAAATATGTCTATTTTTTAAACACACCCCCTGCCATCAGGCCGTTTTTTGTGCATGACCTGCCCCTTCCTTCTGGCCAGCTTGCCCCTTGATCAGCGGAATCCTAGCCTTTCCCTGGGTTGGCACGTTTTTTGTTTATTGATCAGTCAGCCGGTGCGCCGGGCGAACGGACTGATGGGGTCTGCCGGATGCGCCATCATCAATAACGAAGCAGAGGACCTTCGGGGGTGACCATGAAACAAGTGACGAAATCGGTGCTGATGGGCGGGGGTGTGGCGTTGGGCCTGACCCTGCTGGCCTCCATGGGGATGGCCCAGGAAGCGGCTCCCGCCGCGGATGCCGCCGCATCTGCTCCGGCCCCCACGCTGGACAAGGCCGACACCGCCTGGATGCTCACCTCCACCGCTCTGGTGCTGTTGATGACCATTCCGGGCCTGGCTCTGTTCTACGCGGGCATGGTGCGCAAGAAGAACATTCTGGCCACCATGATGCAAAGCTTCGGGATCACCGCCCTGGTGACCGTTCTGTGGGCCATCATCGGCTACAGCCTGGCCTTCACCGACGGCAACGCCTTCATCGGCGATCTGTCGCGCTTCATGCTGCACGGCATCGGCAAGGACACCCTGGCTTCGGGTCTGACCATTCCCGAATCAGTCTTCATGATGTTCCAGATGACCTTTGCCATCATCACTCCCGCCCTGATCACCGGGGCCTTTGCCGACCGTTTCAAGTTCTCGGCTCTGGTGGCGTTCGTGATCGGGTGGATTTTGCTGGCTTACGCGCCGATCGCGCACTGGGTCTGGGCCACCAACACCGGCTTCCTGGCCAAGGCTGGCGTGCTTGACTTCGCCGGCGGCACCGTGGTGCACATCAATGCCGGCGTTGCCGGTCTGGTCGCCGCCCTGGTGGTTGGCAAGCGCAAGGGCTTCGGCACCGATAACTTCTCCCCCCACAACCTCAGCTATGCCCTGATCGGCGCAGCCCTGCTGTGGGTCGGCTGGTTCGGCTTCAATGCTGGCTCCGCCGTGACCTCGGACGACCGTGCGGGCATGGCCATGGCCACCACCCAGATCGCCGCTGGCGCCGCTACCGTCGCTTGGCTGGCCATTGAATGGATCATCCGCAAGAAGCCGTCTGCCCTGGGCGCGGCCTCGGGCGCGGTGGCTGGTCTGGTCGCCATCACCCCGGCCGCCGGTTTCGTCGATCCCACCGGCGCACTGGTCATCGGTCTGGTCGCTGGCGTGGTCTGCTTCTGGGGCGCCACTAGCCTCAAGCACATGCTGGGTTATGACGACAGCCTGGACGCTTTTGGCGTGCACGGCATCGGCGGCATCACCGGCGCCATCCTGACCGGCGTGTTCGCCGTGAAGGACATCGGCGGCACCTCGGGTCTGCTGGAAGGCAACGGCGCCCAGGTGATCACCCAGTTGTACGGCATCGGCGTCACCGTGGTGTGGACCGCCATCGTCAGCTTCGTCCTGCTCAAGGTTATTGATCTGGTCATCGGCCTGCGCGTCACCCGTGACGAAGAAACCGAAGGCCTGGACATCACCCTGCACGGCGAAGTGCTGCACTAAGAAACAGCACCTTACGTTTAGGCAAGCCGACCTGCACAGAACGGGACGGCCACGTCGGGGGGAAAGAGGCGCTCTTCAGAGCGCCTCTTTTCTTTTGAGAGCACATCAAAAAAACCACCATCCAACGGGACGAAACAAACCTCTGCGCATCTGCAAAAAGAAAATTTCGGCCCCGAGAGAGAATCGGGTAAAACTGTCCCCGTTACGTTCTCTAAGCGGTTTTCTTGAAAATGCTCAATCCACGGCTCGATCTGCTGACCGATTATCCCTTCAAGCGCTTGGCGGCGCTGTTGGACGGACCTGCGGGGGCCGAGCCCTTGGCCATGTCGATCGGCGAACCCCAATCCCATCCGCCGTCTTTTGTCAGCGACATCCTGCTGCGCGAGGCTACCGGCTGGGGCAAGTACCCACCCATGGCCGGCACGCCGGATTTTCGCGCCGCCGTGGCGTCTTGGCTGTGTTGGCGCTTTCAGGTGCCCGCCGACGCCCTTGATCCCGACAGTCAGATTCTGCCGCTCGCAGGCACCCGCGAAGGGCTTTATCAGATCGCCCAGGTGGTGATCGATGCCACCAAGGGCGGCAAGCCGCCGGTGGTTCTGCTGCCCAATCCGTTCTATCAGGTTTATGCCGGGGCCGCCCTGCTGGCCGGGGCCGAACCGGTCTTCGTTCCCGCCACCGCCGAAACCGGCTTCTTGCCCGATTTCGCCAGCCTGCCCGCCGATGTTCTTGATCGTGCCGCCCTGGCTTATCTTTGCACCCCGGCCAACCCGCAGGGGGCCGTGGCCTCGCTGGAGCAATTGAAGGCTGCCGTCACTCTGGCCCGCCGCCATGATTTCGTGTTGGCAGTGGACGAATGCTATTCGGAAATCTATGACGCCGAACGCCCGGCGGGGGCACTGCAAGCCTGCCTAGCCTTGGGCGGTGGGTTCGACAATGTGGTGATCTTCCACAGCCTGTCCAAGCGCTCCAGCGCGCCGGGGCTGCGTTCGGGTTTCGCGGCGGGCGACAAGACCATCATGACCGCCTTTGCCCGCATGCGCGCTTATGGTGGGGCCGCTGTGCCATTGCCGATCCTGGCGGCATCTACCGCGCTGTGGCGTGACGAAGAACATGTGGAAGCCAATCGCGGCGCTTACCGCAGCAAGATCGATCTGGCGCAATCCATTTTGGGCGACAATCTGGGTTTCTATCGCCCGCAAGGCGGCTTCTTCCTGTGGCTGAATGTGGGCGACGGCGAACAGGCCGCCAAGCGGCTGTGGACCGAAGCGGGCATCCGCGTGCTGCCCGGCGCCTATCTGGCCCGCCCTGACGCCAACGGGATCAATCCCGGCAGCTCTTATATCCGCGTCGCCCTGGTTCATGATCTGACGACCACGGAACGGGCCTTGACCCGGTTGGCCCAGGTCCTGGTGGAGGGTTAATGGCCAAGTCGCCCGGACGGCAGAAAAAAACCAGCCGCTTCCTTCCGGAAGGCGCCAGCGATCTGTTGACCCGATGGGTCATTCAGGCCGGTGGGCTGACGGTGGTAACGCTGGGGCTTGCCCTGACCGCCGCCCTGATGACATACGATTCCCGCGATCCCAGCTTCAACACCTCGGCCGCACCGGTGGCGGTGTCGAACATGCTGGGATCTTTTGGCGCGGCCCTGTCGGATTTGCTGCTGCAACTCTTCGGCGTCGCCACCTGGCTGCTCAGCTTAGCCATGTTCGCCTGGGGCGGACGGCTGATGGTGACGGCCCGCAAGCTGGAAAAGGTCTGGCTTCGGGGTCTGTTCCTGCTGCTAGCGCTTTTGCTGTTGGCCATCGGTCTGGCCGCCGTGCCAATCCCGTCGCAAATGCACCTGCCCGGCCATGCCACTGAACTGGGGGGCTCGGCGGGGCGGCTGTTGCTGGACGGCCTGATGCAAACCGTCCAGTTGCTGGGCGGTGGCGGCCTCGCCCCCGTGGTAGCCTTGATCTGCGGCAGCCTAGGCGCGATCTGCGCCATTTACGCTTTTGGCCTGAGTTGGCAGGAATGGCGGGCAGTCGGCGTTTCGGTCGGTCAGGCGGGCAATCAGTTTGGGCAAGTAGTCTCAAAAGTGCGCAGCAGTTCGGCCAATCTGTCGGATCGCTGGAGCCAGGACGAACCGAGCGTCGCCCCCCCCAGCCAGCCAGTACAGGCCGACGCCCCCCCTGCCCGTCCGCGCAGCACGCGGCGTGCGGCGATTCTGTCGCGGCGCGAAAATCTGGCGGCCAAACGGGACGAGCGGATCGAACCCAATCTGTTCGACACCCCGCAGGAGGACGAGGAGGAAGATGCGCCTCCGCCCATCCGACAACGCCCTGCCCCCAATGTCGCCATCGAACGCCCCGCCGAACCGCTGGTCATGCCCGGCCCCAGTCGGGCCCAACCCGGCAAGCGCGAACAAGATACCCGACAAGGCCGTCTGGATTTGGCCAATCCCCAGCCGATCTTTGAACTGCCGCCGCTGGATATCCTGACCCCAACGCCATTGAGCCGCGGCCCCAACGTCAACGAAGACGGTCTGGCGCAAAATGCCCGGCTGTTGGAATCGGTCCTGGAAGATTTCGGCGTCAATGGCGAGATCGTCAAAGTTCGACCGGGTCCCGTGGTCACCCTTTACGAACTGGAACCAGCGCCGGGCACCAAGACCAGCCGGGTGATCGGTCTTGCTGATGACATCGCCCGCTCGATGAGCGCGCTGTCGGTGCGCATCGCCACCGTTCCAGGCCGTTCGGTGATCGGTATCGAACTGCCAAATGCCAAACGCGAAACCGTCTATCTGCGTGAGCTTTTGGCGTCGGAAGCGTTTGAAAAACACCCCGCCAGTCTGGCGCTGGTGCTGGGCAAGGATATCGGCGGCCAACCGATGATGGCCGATCTGGCCCGCATGCCCCATTTGCTGATCGCGGGCACCACCGGTTCGGGCAAATCGGTGGCCATCAATACCATGATCCTGTCGCTGCTTTATCGTCTGACCCCGGACGAATGCCGCCTGATCATGATCGATCCCAAGATGCTGGAACTGTCGGTCTATGACGGCATTCCCCATCTGCTCAGCCCCGTGGTGACCGAACCGGGCAAGGCGGTGGTGGCGTTGAAGTGGGCGGTCCGCGAGATGGAAGACCGCTATCGCGCCATGAGCCAATTGGGCGTGCGCAATATCGGCGGTTATAACCAGCGTCTGGCCGAAGCCCGCACCAAGGGCGAGTCCTTAAGCCGCACGGTGCAAACCGGTTTTGATCCCGACAGCGGCAAGCCGGTTTATGAAGATCAGGCGCTGGATCTGAAGCCCTTGCCCTATATCGTCATTGTCGTCGACGAAATGGCCGATCTGATGCTGGTGGCCGGCAAGGATATCGAAGCCGCTGTGCAACGCTTGGCGCAGATGGCCCGCGCGGCGGGTATCCATCTGATCATGGCGACCCAGCGCCCATCGGTCGATGTCATTACCGGCACCATCAAGGCCAACTTCCCCACTCGGATCAGCTTCCAGGTGTCGTCCAAGATCGACAGCCGGACCATCCTGGGCGAACAGGGGGCAGAGCAACTGCTGGGCCAGGGCGATATGCTCTATATGGCAGCAGGCGGACGCATCACCCGCGTGCATGGCCCCTTTGTCAGCGATGATGAAGTGGAAAAGGTGGTCGAGCATCTGCGCAGCCAGGGCGAGCCCAATTACGTCGAAAACGTCACCGAGGAAGAAGAAAGCGACGCCGACACTGCCTTTGGCGGCGGTGGCAGCGGCGGATCGGGGGAAGACTTGTACGACCAAGCCGTCGCCCTGGTGGCGCGTGAGGGCAAGGCGTCCACCAGCTTTATTCAACGCCATCTGCAAATCGGCTATAACCGCGCCGCCCGCCTGATGGAACGCATGGAAAAGGAAGGCGTGGTCAGCAAGGCCAATGCCGTCGGCAAACGCGAAGTGCTGGTCCGCAGCCATGGCGACTGATCCGATGAACGATACGCCTCAATTCCGCCGGGTTTACCCGGCAATGATTGGAAAGCCTGTCTGCTTTCCCAAGGAGCAATGATGACCCGTTCGATGTCTTGTTTACGCCGCGGCCTGACCGCCGCCGCCTTTGCGGCCGCGTTGCTGCCCACGGCTGGCTGGGCTTTTTCCGCCGAGGAACAGGCGGAAATCGTCAAGGCCGAGGACTATCTGAACGGCATCGGTACGCTGAAGGCCCACTTCATGCAGGCCAATCCCAACGGCGACACGGCCGAAGGAACGGTCTATCTGGCCCGCCCCGGTCGTCTGCGTCTGGAATATGATCCGCCCAGCCCGATCCTGGTGGTGACCCACGGCACCTTCCTGGTCTATTACGACAAGCAGTTGGAACAGACCAGCTACGTCGATGTGGACTCGACCCCCGCCGGGGTACTGGTCAAGCCCAAGGTTCAGTTGGACCAGGGCGAATTGAAGGTTACCCGCGTCGGTCATAATCCGGGTGTGGTCAACATCACCATCACCAAGCGCGAAGACCCACGCCAGGGCAATATCACCCTGACGTTCACCGAACAGCCGTTCCAGTTACGTCAATGGAAGGTTTTGGACCAGCAGGGTCAGACCACCGTAGTGTCGCTGTACGACAGCCGCAGCGGTCTCAGCCTGGACAATAAGCTGTTCGAATTCACCGACCCCAAGGCCACCGTCGGCCCCGACCTGACCACCAAGGGCAAGTAAGGCCCTGCTCACGTGATCGAGGCAACGGCGGCAGGTTTAGTGGCTGACGTCGCCGTTCCCACCCTGATATTCCTCGGGGCGGAATATTTCGCTGCCCACCAGACGCAACATCTCGCGGAAGCTCTCATCCTGCGGGGATTGGGCGGCCACGCTGCCGCGCACCTGCACCAGCGGACGACCCGAAATACACAGGCTGGCTTCAACCACCACCGGCGCATGGGTGGTGGTGGCAGTCTGGTCCGTGATCGGCGCGCAAGGATCAGCCAAAGGCTGATCGGCGAAATCCAGCACCAGGATATAGCCCGGCTTGGCGGAGGCGTCGGGGTGGGTCGTCACATGGGGCAAAGGCTGCATCAATCCGCCCTTGGACAATTCCTGAGACGCCGCCTGTTCCAAAGCAGCTTCAGCACCAGGGAACGGAGCGCCATGAATGCGCAACAGCAGGTCACGCCCGCCGATGCCATAGCTGTAAAGCCCCTGCAACTGCACGCTGGACGAACTTTCCCGCACCACCTGGGGCGCAGCACACCCGGCGACAAGACTGGTCAGAAGCAAAAGGGCAAGACGGGTTTTCATGGCGGACGTCCCGATAAGAGAACTGATTTTGCCCTTAAAGATACGCCGGTTTTGCGCTTTGGGAAGGGTCAGGCTTTCGCCATTTGTGCAGCCTGCGCGCCCATGCGGTCGGCCTCGGCTTCCAGACCGGCGTCATCATTAACCGGGGTCCCGCCAACATCGATGGTCGGTTTCACCCGACCTTGCGCCTGCTGCACCACATGCCAGGCTTCGTGCGGTAGATGTTGTTCCTGCCCCGGCGCAATATGGATGTCCGATCCCTGGGTATGGGCCAACGCTCCCAACTGCGCGGGAGCCGAGGAATTGTAATGCACCTGGACATGATCCAGGGCCATGCCCGACAGATTTTCCATACCGCTTTGCAGGGTTGGGGGTAAACCGCCCTGGCGCTGCGCCACCCGGCCATTCAACGCCCCCGACAGCGCCTTATGCCGTTGCGCGACGGGGGTTCTGTTCAGGGCATGGGCCAAACCGGATGTCCGGGCTTGCGCCACGGCAAAGGATGCGGACGCCCCGTTTCGGGTTTCCGTGCGGTATGCGGATCCGGCAAAATTGCTCATGGGGAAGCCCCTATAGCAGAGAGCACGCACCACAACATTCTCTTATTGCGTGCATTTCGTCAAGCCGACTCGGCCGCCAGACCCAAATGCAACGGCGTAAAGACGATCATGGTCATATCGTCACGCGGCGTCTCACCCTGGCGATAGCTTTCCAGCGCCTGCATGACGCAATCCAACTGCTCCTGCGCGGGCCGATCACCCAGCGCCTGAAGAGTTTCAATCAGCCGCTTGCGCCCAAACAGCCGCCCGTTGGGCCCACCGACCTGATCGGTCGTGCCATCGGTGGCCAAATAGAACGTCATGCCCGGCCCCAGATCGACCACATGATTGGTGTAAAGATAATCGACCCGCGATGTACGATAGCCCAGGCTTTGCCGGTCCCCCTTGATCTGCACCATCGTATCACCCTGGCGATAGAGCAAGGGAATGCCCGCCCCGGCAAAGGTCAGACTGCGCTTTTTGGTATCGATCAGACAAACGGCGGCATCCAGTCCGTCATCGGATTCCATGGTCTGGGATTTGGTTTGTTCCTGCTGACGCAGCGAATTTTTCACCAGCCGGTTCAGCAATTGCAGGATCATGGCCGGGTTGTCATGACAATGTTCGTGCAGAATGCGGTCCAGGACCGAAGCAACAATGGCGGTCATGAAAGCCCCCGGCACCCCATGACCGGTGCAATCCATCACCGCGATGATGCAGCGGTCACCAAAGCGGCCGACCCAATAGAAGTCGCCGCCCACCACGTCACGCGGCGACCAGCCGACGGCGATGTCGTGCAGCATACCGTCAAGCGAGCGGTTGTCAGGCAGCAGAGACGTCTGAATGCGGCTGGCGTAACGGATGCTTTCGTTGATGTGGTGGTTGGCCTGATTCAGGGCGGCATGGGCTTCGTTCAAACGGTTGAGCGCCCGCTCCACCTCCTCCTTCTCCTGGGCCAGTTGGATCAGGGACTGGTTCAAACGTTCGCGCGCAGCCTGACGCTGCGCTTGGGCGCGGACCAGAAATACCACCACCAGGGCCAACAGCCCCGCCATCAATCCCGTTCCTACCAGAATGCCAAAGCGGCGTTCGTCGGACAGCCAAGCGGACCGGTCATCGGTCAAAACCACCGACCACTTCCCAGCCTCGTCCGGCCAGGCCAGCGCCGCCGAGGCAATGCCCAAATCCACATCGCCCCAACGGCCAAAAGCGGCATCAGGATCAAACGGCAGGCGGGGGGTCGCCCCCCAATTGAAGACATTGCCGAATTGCTTCAGCGCCTGGATGGCGGCAATGCGCTCGCGGTCCGACGATCCGGCCAGATTGAACAACCATTCCGACCGGTTGCCCGAGAACACCACCCCTTGCGGAGAAATCAGCAAAGAGGGCGTGGCGCGCAAGCCAAACAAAGCGTCTACTTCCTCCAGCCCGACCTTGACGGCCAGCAACCCGATGGGTGCCCCCTGCTCGTCCTTGATGGGCACAGCGAAGTAAAGGCCGCGTTTGGCGGTATTGGTGCCGACCGCCGCATAAACATTGGCCCGGCCCTGCATGGCTTGGCGGAAATAGGGACGAAATCCGATGTTTTTGCCGGTGCCGCTGACCGCCCCACCTTCCAGGCTATAAGCGGCAATGCGCCCCTTGGCGTCAGCCACAAAAGCCTCGCCCGCGCCAAACTGGCTGCGCAATTGGGCCAGACGCTGCATGGCTTCGGGATCATCGTCAGAAGATTGGTTCAGGGCCAGACGGCGAATGACCGGGTCCGTCGTACCGACAAAGCTGGCAGCCCCCATCAAGGGACCGTTCAGGGTCAAATCATTCAGCCGTTTGGCCGTGCTTTCAGCGGCGGTCTGCAATTCCGCCAAACGATCACCGGCAATGCTTTGCTGAACCAGCCACAGCACTGAAAAAGCCGAAACGATGGCGACAAAGGCCACCAGCGGCAACGCCACCAGCCAATGCGCGGCGACAATGCGGATGGACGCTTTCACGATCAATCTTCCCCACCACAACCTTCCGTTTATCGTGCGGTGCGACGGAGAAGAATGCAAGACGCGATAAACTAGACCGCTTTAAAGGTCATTGCGCAGGGGGATGTCGCCATGGGCTTCGATCTTGGCGCGATTGCGGGGCCAATAAGCCCACAAAACGACACCGCTGAAGAAAACCATCACCCAGACGATCCAAAAAGACCGCAAAACCTGCATCAGGGTGTCCAACATCACGGCCTCCTCGCCTTAAAACCGGGGCTTGTTGTGGTCGCCAAATATGGCGCAATCAAGGCGAACCGGACAGCACCGCCAGGGCCGGAGCCAGCTTGGTGCGCATTTCATCATATTCGGTGGCCGGGTCAGAATCCGACACCACACCGCCACCCGCCTGGGCAATCACCTGACGGTCGGTCAATACCAGACTGCGGATAACGATATTGGCGTCCATCGCCCCATCGCCGCCAATCCACAGCACCGACCCACAATAAGGACCACGGGCCGCAGGTTCCAATTCGTCGATGATTTCCATGGCCCGCACCTTGGGCGCACCGGTAATGGATCCGCCGGGAAACGTGGCCCGCAGCAGATCAACCGGCCCCAGATCGGGGCGCAAGCGGCCTTCGATCACCGAGACCAGATGATGCACGCTGGCATAACTTTCCAACCC
>JASLCK010000302.1 GCA_030151865.1 Rhodospirillaceae bacterium
TTGTCGGTCCACCTCGGCATTGCCAACCGACAAACGATCATCCCACTGCAACAGCTTCATGTTCTGACGGTCCGAACGCACCTGATCGAGGAAACGGCTCACCTCGTTCTTCAACAGATCAGACTGATGCGACAGATCAGCAGAAGATTCGCTGATCTGTTCGGCGGCATGGCCGGTTTCCCGCGCCGCGGTTTCCACCATCGAAATATTGCGCGACACTTCCTGGGTGCCAATCGCCGCCTGATCGACATTGCGGGCAATCTCGCCGGTGGCGGCGGTCTGTTCCTGCACGGCAGAAGCGACCGAAGCACTGATCTCACTCATCTCGGTGATGACCTGGGTAATGCCGGAAATCGCCCGCACCGCGTCGGAGGTTCCGTTTTGAATGGCGGCGATTCGGCCAACGATTTCCTCGGTGGCGCGGCCGGTTTGATTGGCCAAACCCTTGACTTCAGCAGCGACGACGGCAAAGCCCTTGCCGGCATCGCCCGCCCGCGCCGCTTCGATCGTGGCATTCAAGGCCAGCAAGTTGGTCTGGCTGGCGATGTCATTGATTAATGCGACGATTTCACCAATACCGGTGACATTCTCCGACAGCTTCTCGATCAAGGCTGTGGTGTCGCGAGCCTCGGCATTGGCCCGTTCCGCCACTGAAAGCGATCGCTCCACCTGACCGGCGATCTCGTTGATGGACGACGACAATTCTTCCGTCGCCGAAGCCACGGTCTGCACATTGCCCGACGCCTGTTCTGACGCACTGGCAACCGTGGTGGCTTGGGAGCTGGTTTCCGACGCGGTGGCCGCCATCTGCCGGGCCGACGCCTGCAACTGCACAGCAGCCGCAGTGACAGCCTGAACCACCGATCCCACCTGACTTTCAAAGGCATCGGCCATCTTGCGCAGGGCCAGCTTGCGTTCCTCTTCGGCCCGGCGCTTCTGTTCAGCCTGTTCGGCAGTCAGACGCTCGACGCGGATGGCGTTTTCCTTGAACACCTGCACCGCCGACGCCATCTGGCCGATTTCGTCCCCTCGTCCCAAAGCAGGGATTTCAATAGTCTTGTTGCCATCGGCCAAGGCCCGCATGGCTTCGGTCATGCGCCGCACCGGCAGGGAAATGGCGCGCCCCAACAGCAAGGCCGCTGCCAGCCCCAAGACGATGCCCACCAGGGACAACACCAACAGAAAGCGCGACGTATCGGAGATATTGGTCAAGGTTGCGGTCTGCACGACGCTCGCTTCGGCCACGGTGCTATCAACCAGTTCCTGCAATTGGGAAAAAATTTGCAGGGCCTGCGGCACCATAACCACCGTCAAGCCATCAATTTTGGTAAAGGAGTCAAAGACCGCATCCAGATCGCCTTCGTAGGCCAACGCCACCTGAGCGGCCTGATCCAATTGGGTCCCCAAGCCAGCTTCCTGCACAGCGGGGCGAGCCTTCTCAATCTCCGCTTTCAGCAGCTTGAACTCTTCATGCGCCTTGTCTCTTAAAGCAGGATCGCGCCGACCCACCGCCTGGTTGGCGTACAGTCGGACCAGCAGGCCATGACGCATGACCATATCCAGATGGCGCGCCGTGCTTTCCCCCGCCCGGTCCTCCAGATCGCTAAGGGTCGCGTAAAACTTACCGCCGTTAACATCCATCCCTTCCGACATGCGTTTGCTTCCGGCGTCTTTAAACGTCACCAGAGACTGGAAGTTCTGCATGTACTTCTCGAAGATGTCAGCCATGCCTTGCAGCTTGCCGCGATCTGCGTCGGACCGCGCCTGCGTCCGGGCAACCTGCATATCCTGACGCAGCTTGTCGGCAGCATCGCGGCTATCGCGCAAATCATCCGCCTTACCCAGATTGATGTATTCGCGGGCAATCCGGCGGAACGCCAGCAGATCGCGATCCAACTGACGCACCGACGAACGAAAAGCCATTCTGTCGACGTAGATATCAACGTTGTCCCTGGTCTTGCCGAAGGAAAAATAGGCCACGGCTGAAACCACGACCAGAATCAACAAGACTGCAAGAAAACCAAACGTGATCCTGACACGGACCGACACGTTGGAGAACAGGCTAAAAAAGCCCTGAGAATTTTCAACCATCGCGCCCCTCATCACTAGACCGCCTGTTTATCACTTTGGCGTTATTCCCCAGTGACCAGCATGCCTAAATACCTACGCGCTCGACAACATCCTTTTAGGCTATGAAACATAATTCTTTCGGTTAAAATTAATATATTTACAATACAAATTTTAACTTTCCCTAATATCCACCTTTCTTGCCGGGACTGCCGACAAAGACAAAATCCCAATCCTGGCGAAATGACTGCCACCAACCCTGACCGTTTTCCTTGGCAGAAATCATGCGCAGAAAACCGTTGCCTGATGGCGGCGCGACCTGAAGCGTCAGGTGATAGCGTCCAGGCCCATCCAGCTTCATGTTGTGACCATAATGCGGCCCGCCCTGAGCGATCATCGGCGGCAAAATACCTTGCGAATGGAAATCTGACCCGCGCCGGGTCAAGTCATAGGTAACCAGTAGCCCCGGCACCCATTGCCCAGCCGCTAACCCATCCCCATTGCCCGGCAAGGCATGAATTTGCGCGGTCAGGTGAATATCCGCCTCGGCCGGTCCGCAAATATCATCCATCGGATCCATTTCGACGGCCTGGATATAGGCCGAGGCCACGGTCATGCCGTTGATTTCCACCGGTTGACCGATGGGATGATCCCCGGCTTCGGCCGTTTGGGCAATCAGCGCGCACAATCCCAGCACCACCCCGCCAATCACCACAGCATGGACTGAGTGTTTTTTGAACATATTGAAAACCCTCGTCGTTTTTTTGATAGTGCGAATTAGTCGCAATTTTTTCAGCCTGTCAAGCAATCTCCCCTTGCAATTTCAGGAAAATATGACACGGTACACGCAAATGAGAGTCATTATCAGTTGCAGGTGAACGACATGGGATATCAAGGCTTATTCCAAGGCTCCGCCGTTGCATGCGGACCGGTTATGCAGGCCCGTGACTGCCTGCGTTTGGCCGCGCTGGGCAATGCGTCGCGCATGGCGGTCACGATCGACGATGTCTGGGTTTCGATCGAAGATATTGCAGGCGATCTGTGGACTCCGGCCAGCAGTGTCCTGGGGGACGGCGTTTCCGCCCTGTTGGACGAAAAGGCATTGCAGATCGTTGGCATGACGCCGTCGGCTGAACCGCTGTTAGCCATTACTGAAACCGGACGCGGGCACTTGACCAGCCTGCTATCGCGCCCGCTGGGTCGGGCCGGATGCCCGCTGTCTCAGATCGGTTTGCGGCTGAAGATGGCCTTTCTCGACCTTCTACCCGCCCATCAACGCCATCTGCCGCTCAGCAGCGCCATTCAGGCCTGTGAAGGGGCGTTGGCCGAACAGGAACGCCGCTGCGCCTTGTGTCCGGCGCAGGGACGGTTCGGCCGCATGTGGCAAGACCACGAAACCGACCGGCTGCGCCGCGATCTCTCGACGCTGCGCGATCTGGCAGCCCACCCCGCCACCGCTCCCGGAGCGGTGGGTTCCGTTGGCTGGGCTTAACCGCCCCGCCCTTTTCCAATTTTGTTTTTTCACACAAGGACAGTTGTAAGCATCATGCGCAAACTTCTTCTTTCCGCCGCCATTGCCGTCGTTCTGGGCGTCCCCCAGGCGCAAGCCGCCAGCAGCAACGATCAGGCGTCCGATTTTCTGTTCCGTCTGGGCATGTTGAAGGGCCATCTGATGGTCGGGCACGACCTGTTGCAGGCGGGCAAGACCAAGCTTGCCATGCCCCATTTCGGCCACCCGGTGCGCGAGCTTTACGACGACATCAAGGGCTATCTGGACGACAACAAGATCCCGTCCTTCGAGAGCGCCTTGGTTGACCTGGAAGACAGCGCCGCCAAAAGTGCGGACAGCCCGGAAACCGAACAGCGTTATCAGGCCGTGATTGCCAAGGTCGAACAGGCACGCCAAAGCACCCCCGTCGCCGTGCGCGATTCGGTGCCCGCCATGATCGAGATTTGCGCCGACACCATTGATGCCGCTGCCGGGGAATATGGCGAGGCCATCAACAAGGGCCGCATCGAGGAAGTCGCCGAATATCACGACAGCCACGGCTACATCTCGGCCGTTCAGGCTCAGGTGGACGAACTGGCCGCCAATCATCCCAGCGCCGCCGACCAAAGCATGATTGCACGCTTCCGCGCGGTTCTGGCCAAGGCCCAGAACATTGTCGGCAGCCTGATGCCGCCCGAAGCGCCCAAGCAGTCGGTCGCCGATTATCGCCGCGTCGCCCAGGAAGCCCGCGCCGTCGCCAAGAACTGACCCCGAAGAACTGGATAACAAGACAATGAACCCGACGATGAAGAAGAGCCTGCTGGGCCTGACCCTTCTGACCGCTTCCACCAATGCCGCATGGGCTGGCGACTGGGTGTTGGGCGGTTCGATCAACACCAAGTTCCAGGCGGAAGTGACCCGAGCCGAAAATGCGGGCGGCAATAAGGGCAACGTCTATAACGACACTGACATCACCGGTTATGCCAATTACGGGGAATGGCTGTCGCTGAACACCGACATCAAGGTGGAACGCCAGCGCAATGACAATCTTGACGATTATTATCCCACCAGCAACACCGCGTTCCGCAGCGAAGGCGTGACCCTGCGTCAGTTGAACGCCACCGTCCGCCCGGCCGAAGGCGTCGCCGCCTGGGCCGGTAAGATCCATCCCCGTTTTGGGTCGGCCTGGGGCCTGACGCCCGGCCAGTTCTATAACTTCGGGTCCGACTACGAACAGGATGAACGGATCGGCGGCGGTATGAGCGTGGCCCTGCCGGAAGCCTTTGGCGAAGCCGAACTGTCGGCGGAAACTTTCTTCCTGGATAACAGCTTTCTGTCCAACAGCCTGTTCTCGCGCCCCAGCATGGACGACGACAGCGCCAACCGCACCCGGCGTTATCAGCTGAGCTCGGGCGGGCCGTCCAATACCGGCAAGCTGGATTCCTACACCATCGCCTTGTCAGGTAAGAACATCGCAGGCCTGGACGGGCTGAACTATCAGATTTCCTATACCAACGAAGCGGTGCGTCAGATCGACGAACGAACCGAACGCGGTTTCTCGGTTGGCCTCAGCTACAACGAAATTCCGCTCAGTCACCGCCTCAGCGTCACGCCTTTCCTCGAATACACCCACTTCAGCAACTTCTCGGGCGTAGCCAATCTGGAACGTCATTACCTGATCGGCGGTGCCAACTTCATCTACGGCCACTGGAATGTCGGCCTGTCGGAAGGTCTGCGTCGCAGCAACAACGGCAGCATCGATCCCGATAACAGCTGGAGCAACGCGGTCGCCACCAACGAAACCCATTCGCTGGACCATCAGGAAAACCTGACCGTGTCCTATGAAGTGATCGAGCATTTGCAGATCGGCGCGGGCATCAACCATGTCCGGGTCAATGATCGCTCCAGCACCACCTATGGCCCCTCGGCCAGCTATACCCTGACCTTCTAAGAAAGGGGCAACCATGCGCAAAAGCACTCTCGCCCAGCGCGCCTTCCTGCTGGCCTTGGCATCGGTTCCGGCCGTGGCCGGATTGGCCCTGGCCGACGACGCTCAGCCGGTGGAACTGGTGATCGAAAACCACCGCTTCCAACCCGCCGAGTTGCATCTGCCCGCCAATCAGGCGGCGCAGATCAAGGTGATCAACAAGGATGACGCCGCCGAGGAGTTCGAATCCTCGGACCTCAAGGTGGAAAAGGTCATTCCGGCAGGCAAGAGCGGCGTGGTCCGCCTCCGCCCCCTGCCGGTCGGACGTTATCCGTTCATCGGGGAATACCATCAGGAAACGGCCATGGGCGTGCTCGTGGTGGAATAACCCGGTTCCGCCGAAAGCGCCCCTCCTTGCGGAGCGGGAAGCCAAAAGGGGAAAAGCGCTTTCGGCCAACGCCCTGCCGGTTCTTATCGTCGAACCGGCAGGGCGACGTTTTATGGGAGCAAAGATCATGCTTGCCGCGTTAATCATCGTCCTGCGCGAAGTGATCGAAGCCGGTCTGGTGGTCGGCATCGTTCTGGCCGCTACCCAGGGGGTACGGGGCCGCGCCTTGTGGGTTGGTCTGGGCATTGGCGGCGGTCTGGCCGGGGCCTGCATGGTGGCCCTGTTCGCAGAAGCCATTGCCGACGCCATCAATGGAGCGGGCCAGGAATTATTCAACGCCGCCATTCTGGCGACAGCCGTCGCTATGCTGGCCTGGCACAACATCTGGATGTCCACCCATGGCCGCACGATGGCGGCCGAGGTCAAAACCCTGGGCCGCGCCGTTGCCGAAGGTCAGCGCACCTTGACCGCCCTGGCGGTGGTGGTGGGCGTGGCCGTGCTGCGCGAAGGATCCGAAGTGGTTTTGTTCCTCTACGGCATCGCCGTGACAGGCCAGGAAAACGCCGCATCGATGGCGTTGGGTGGAGTTCTGGGGTTGTTGCTGGGAGCTGGCGTCGCGGCGCTGATGTATCTGGGCCTGCTGCGCATTCCCGCCCGCCATCTGTTCTCCGCCACCTCGACCCTGATCACCCTGTTGGCGGCAGGCATGGCATCTCAGGCGGTGGCCTTTCTGCAACAAGGCGGGTTGACCGACGCCCCAGCCCTGGCCCATCTGGCTCAACCGGTTTGGAACAGTGCGGCGCTGTTGTCCGATGCCAGTTGGGGCGGGCGCATTTTGCATGTGCTGGTGGGCTATACCGACCAACCCAGCGCCCTGCAACTGGCGGCTTATCTGCTGACGATCGGACTGATCGCATCCGGCATGAAGGTCATCGGAAAAACCGCGCCCGATTCCACCCCGCAAACCGTGGAACTGTGATGCGGCCATAAGACCGCGCACTCAAGAAACAGGCCTGAACCGGCGGGAACCCACCTTCCGACATCGCACCCGCCCCTTCAGGCAGCCTGCCCCCGCGAGCTTTCCTCGCGGGGGCTTTTTTATGGTCAGCGATGCCGCAACAGATGGCGCTGGCGCACGGCCTGGGCCACATCCAGGGCCGCATTCAAGGGCGGATGGCGCCAAGGGGTGGGATCGTCGCCCAGCATGCGGGCATAACCCAACTCCACCAGCAAGTGATGCAAGCGGGCGTGCTTTTCGTTGACCAGACCGGGCGGTGAGAAAATAAACACCGGCCCGCCGTTGGCGCTGGCCTCGGAACACATATTCATGGAATCGCCGGTGACGACGATGGCGTCGGCCAGCCCCAAAAAGCCCATATAGGGATTTTCCGTCCCTTCGCGCCAGATATGCAAATGACTGTGCAGCGGCAGCTTGTCGGACAGCAAGGCCTCGATAGCGGCCCCGGTACGGCGGCTGGTGGTGGCCAGGATGGTCGCCCCCATGGATTTGGCCAGAGCGATGGTCTGGTCGATCAGCAAGGATGCCATCTCCAGACCGAACGGGTAATCCTTGGTGGTGCCGCCCACCACCAAGGCCACATAGGGACGGGGCAAATCCCCCAGCCGTTCGGCCCAAATAGCCGCCTCAGCGGCCAATCGGTCGGGGCGGGCGCGGTGACACGACCCCATGGTGTGAATGACGTTGGGGGCTTCGGCCATATCGTCATGGCGCGGAGCCGCGATCAGATCAAAATCGTTTCGCCCCGGCCAACCGGGGTCCATGATCTGCACCAGCTTGGACCCGAACTTGCGCTTGAACCAGCGCGACAACGGCGCGGTGCGCCGCCCAGCCCCGATCACCAGTTCCGGCCACGGCGGTTCCAATTCCTTGCGACACGCCCGTGTCAGGCCCCTGCGGCTGTCCCAGCGCACCAGATTGTGCAAAGCGCCCCAACGGTTATAGCGAACATCAAAAATCTTGAACGGCTCGCCCAAGGCTTCCGCCACCCCGACGCACTGGGCAACATTGCCGGGCCGGTCATCGGCCAGAACCCAAATCCGTTCACTGGACAAGACAACAATCCTTTATGCAGAAGCGGCCTGGGCTTACGCCCCGGCCCGCCCCCCTGTCAATCCCGTAGAACTGACATTTAGGGCGGTTGACGCCCTTATCAAACATCAACCGCCCGACCTGAAAATGGATTATTCCCCGGTGAAATTGGGACGGCGCTTGGCGGCAAAAGCAGCCATGCCTTCCTGATAGTCC
This sequence comes from Rhodospirillaceae bacterium, assembly GCA_030151865.1. Classification (GTDB taxonomy): domain Bacteria; phylum Pseudomonadota; class Alphaproteobacteria; order Rhodospirillales; family Magnetospirillaceae; genus JASLCK01. The sequence continues at coordinate 8,138 of JASLCK010000302.1, forward strand.
TTGGTCGCCAGGAAATCATAGGCCTGGGCCAGTTCCGTCTCGTTCAGCGGGGTGGCGTCCTGCACCCGTTTGACAAAGGATTTGTGCCAGCGATTGACCAGCGGCGCGTTGGCGGTGATGCGCTTGACGGTGGCCTTGATTTCGTCTTCCAAGACGTCATCGGCGACGACACGATGGACCAGACCGATGGCCAATGCCTCGGCGGCATCAATGACGCGGGCTTCCAGCAGGATTTCCATTACGCGGGCATG
>JASLCK010000303.1 GCA_030151865.1 Rhodospirillaceae bacterium
AATTCCTGCAACGCGCCGTCGAACTGCATCCCGAAGACGCCACCTTGAACGACCATCTGGGCGATGCCCTGTGGCGGGTCGGGCGGATTCAGGAAGCCAAGTTCCAATGGCAGCGCGCTTTGATCTCGAACCCCGAGGATGATCAGAAGGATCAATTGCAGCGCAAGCTGCAAACCGGCCTGCCCGCCGCCGCACCAAGCCCCGCCAAGCCCACAGCCCATCCGCCGGGCCGGAAAACCCCGGCGGCGCAATGACGGGACCCGCCGCCGACAGAACGGTACGGGCCTTCGCCCCGGCCAAGATCAATCTGCTGCTGCATGTGACCGGCAAACGCGCGGACGGCTATCACCTGCTGGATAGTCTGGTGGTGTTTGCCGGGGTTGGCGACGACCTGACCTTTGCCCCTGGCGAGGGTCTGTCCCTGTCGATCACCGGCCCCAATGCCGCCGGGCTCTCGGCCGATAACGACAATCTGGTGCTGCGCGCCGCCCGCCTGCTGGCCGACTGGGCAGGCCGTCGGCCCCATGCCGCCATCCGCCTGACCAAGCGCCTGCCCGTCTCGTCGGGCATCGGCGGCGGGTCGGCCAACGCCGCCGCCACCCTGCGCGGCTTGTGCGAGCTTTGGAATCTGGCCCCCAGCCAGCAGGAACTGAACGCCATCGGCCTGCAATTGGGGGCCGACCTGCCGGTGTGCCTGGCGGGCGTTCCCGCCCGCATGACCGGTATCGGCGAACAGATCACCCCCTTGCCTGCTTTGCCCACCGCCTGGCTGGTGCTGGCCAACCCGCGCATTGCGGTGCCCACCCCTGCCGTTTTCAAGGCCCGTCAGGGCGCTTTTTCCGCCCCGGCGGAACTGGCCCCCTTCCCCACCGATTTTCCCGGCCTGACCCAGTTGCTGGCGCAGCATCACAACGACCTGATGCCGCCCGCCATCGCCCTGGCCCCAGCCATTGCCCAGGTCAATGCCGCCCTGGCAGCGCAGCCCGGCTGCGCCCTGGCCCGCATGTCCGGCAGCGGCGCCACCTGCTGGGGCCTGTTCCCCAACCAGTTCAGCGCCCAGAAAGCCGCCCTTTCCCTGCAAAGCGCCCACCCCGACTGGTGGGTGGCCGCCGCCGACATTCTGCCGCCGTTTTAAGGGGTTGCATCAAACCGGGACATGCCTTATGGTGCCGATCCCGTTCTGGTGGGGCGTAGCCAAGCGGTAAGGCAGCGGTTTTTGGTACCGCCATTCGGAGGTTCGATCCCTCCCGCCCCAGCCAACTCCTTCCTAAAAATTTGCACGGCCTTTGTCGGTTCTGGCTTTAAGTGAGATTTCTCACCTTAAAGTGAGACGGCGCTAGCTTTGCGTGAGATCAGTTCGGGTTTCTGCAGACGAAAAATCCCTGTTCGTTCCGTCGGCTCAAGGTTTCCTCGATCTGAGATGCCTCCTTGAGGATGAACCCTCTCGACGACCACGAAAGATCGGTTTCATCTCAGATAAAGCCTATGCTCGCCCAACCCTTCACCAAATGTTTGGTGACGAAATAGCTTGGCGCTAAATCCCGCCCCCCCCCCCTGAGCCGCCCAGATTTAGATCTGTCGAGATGGACCAATCTTGACTTTCCGGCATCTTGCCGCCGCAAAGCTCTGGCCACAGATCTTGGTCAACAGGGTCTAAATCATATATTTAGATGAATATACGCTCGTGTAGGGTGAAGACAGGTTTCACCGACGGCATTATCATTCAGACCTCCGGGATTCGTTGGGTCCACAACGGTGTGTGTTTCGTGGTGCGGGGGGCATCGTATCTGCTGCCATTCCGTTATTGCGATTTGACCAAGCTTTAGGGGGCAGGGCCATGTCGGTTGTTCATGTGGTACACAGTATTGATACCGAAGGGCCGCTGCGCGAGCGGCTGCGCGCTACGTTTGACCGTCTGAAAGAGATTTTTGGCATCGATCTGCCGCCCAGCCGGATCACGCTGGAACGACTCCAGCGCGGCGAGATAGCCTTGAACGGCATTGAAGCGGAAGTGGCGCGGGTCTTCAGCCCGGCCTTGCTGGCCTATAACGACAGTTGGGATAAGATCGACGCCATGCTGCGCCAGATCATGGCCCCGGACTATCGCCGTCGGCAGGTGGATAGTTTCGGCAACGGCTGGATCTACAACTGGTTTCTGCTCGACCACGTGGGCTTCACCGACAATCCTCGGCAGCGCGATTTAGGGTTCCACAATGTCTGGGACAATTACACCGACCTGATCGCCGAGTTGGGAACGCCCGAGGACGGGGTGCATTTCCATTATCATCCGGTATCGTTCAATCTACGGGCCAATTCCTACGCCCGCCATTACAGCGCTTCGGGGCCGTTTCTGTTCGAGATTCTAGCCCGTAAGATCATCGATCGATTGTGGTTCCCCGTGGTCTTCCGTCCGGGCTTTCACACGGAACGCCCCGACAGCCATCTGTTTCTGGAGCAGTTCATTCCCCTGGATTACGCCAACCAGGCCACGGCTGAAGACGACAGTGCCCAGCGTGACGTGACTGGCGGACGCTTTGGCGATTGGCGTCGCGCCAGCCGGACTTGGCAGCCCTATCAGCCATCGCATGACGATTATCAGGTGCCGGGCCAGTGTCGCCGCTGGATTTTCCGTTGTCTGAACGTCGGCACGCGGCTGCGGCTGTTGACCCAGGCCGACGTCGACCAGGCCTTTATCGAAGCCCGGGCCGGTCAGCCCGTGGCGATGGCATTTACCCATCACGATTTCCGCGATATGCGTCCCGACATTGATCATGTGCAGGCCATGCTGGCCGATGCGGCCAAGCGTTTTCCCGACGTGCCTTACCGCCATGCCGAAGCCCGCGCCGCCGCCCGCGCCGTGCTGGGGCAAGATGCCGGGCAACCCTTGCATCTGGATTGCCGTATCGAAGGAAACCGGCTTGATGTCATCGCCGATCGTCCGACCTTTGGCCCGCAGCCTTTCTTGGCCTTGCGCACCCGTGAAGGACGTTATTTCCACGATTGTTTCGACATCCATCAGCCGTTCGGCCATTGGAGCTATGTTTTTGACGAACATTCATTCCCACTTGAGGCATTAAGTCATGTCGGAGTGGCGTCGGCGGACGGTGGCTTCAATGTGGCGGTCAAGCGTTTGGATTGCCAGACCGGACGCTGGGACGAACGCAGCCTTTAGGGTTTATTCTTTCTTTACCCTTGCCCCATAAGCTGGAGCCGTTTGCTTCTGGCGGAAAAAGCTCTGCTTTTCCTATGGTTCAAGCGCCACTCGGGATTATCGTGGGTTTTGTTCCGATGGCGTCTAATCGAAACCCGCTCTAAGACCCCGCCCCAAGAATTGGCGCGGCATCGAAGGATCGATAGAAAATGAGCGAACTGCTCCTTGCCAAGCAGGCAAAAGACCTGTTGGCCGACATTTTCCGCGAAGTCTTCGTTCTCGACGACGACGTCGATGTGACGAAACTGAATTACCGGGGCATCCAGGCCTGGGATTCGGTCGGCCATATGCAGTTGGTGGCGGGCATTGAAACCGCCTTCGACGTCATGTTCGAGACCGAACAGGTCATCGGCATGAGCAGTTTTGACAAGGCGTTGGAGATCCTGGCGGCACATGGAATCGACATCAATTCCTGATACGCGTCCTTTGGCGGGAAAGGTCGCGCTGGTGACCGGCGCATCGCGGGGCATTGGCGCGGCGGTGGCCGATCTGTTGGCTTCGCGTGGGGCTAACGTCGTCCTCAACAGTTTGGAAAACCTTGAGGTATTGGAGCAATACGCCGATGATCTGGCGCGCCGCTATGGCGTAAGCTGCTTGCCGTGCGTGGCCGACATCGCCGACGACGCCCAGGTCAGCCAGATGTACCGCACGGTGCAGAAAACGTTTCACCGACTGGACATCTTGGTCAACAACGCCGGCATCCTGGGTGATGCCATGGTCGGCATGATCACCGAACAGATGTTGCAACGGGTGCTCTCGGTCAATGTGGCCGGACCGATCCGCAGCCTGCAATTGGCCAGCCGCCTGATGCGTCGCAACGGCGGCGGGGCAATCGTCACGGTCAGTTCGATTATCGGCCTGCGCGGCAATCCGGGCCAAGTGGTCTATGGAGCCAGCAAAGCGGCGCTGGTCGGCATGACGCTATCGGCAGCCAAGGAACTGGCGCCGTATGGAATCCGCGTCAACGCCGTTGCACCCGGCTATATCGACACCGACATGATTGGACATCTGCCTGACGAGGTGCACCAGGACCGGGTCAAAAACATTCCGATGGGCCGGGTCGGTTCGCCGCAGGACGTGGCGCGGGCGATCGCCTTTCTGGCTTCGGATGAGGCCGCTTACGTCACAGGACAGGTGCTGGGCGTCGATGGCGGCATGGTGATCTGATCTGCGGCAATTCCGTCCGGCGATTGGGCAAGGAATAAGGATAAACCGATGTCGGTTCCAGAAGTTCAACCGGCGTTTTGGGAGGCTCTTCCTGCTGCGGGCGATCGCCCGGCGTTGATCGGCGCGGCCGACGGGACCGTCGTGACCCATGCCCAACTGGCCGCCCACGCAGATCGAATCGCCGACGCCTTTGGCGTGGCCCGGCAAAAGCGCATGGTGGTGGTGTTGGCCCACAACGACGCCGACATCATCGCCGCCTATCTGGCTGCACTGCGGTCGGGCGATGCGGTCTTACCGTTCGGCCAGGATATTGACTCGGCCTTGCTTGCGACCTTAGCGGCGGCGCATCGGCCCGATCTGATTGTTTTCGCCGACGCCCCCGACCGGGAGTTACCTGCGTGGGCGGCTGATTACGGGGTGGAGCGCCACGGCGGCCTGACGCTGCTGCGTCGCCGTCAAGACGGCGAGATTCCGCCGCATCCCGACCTGGCGGTCCTTCTGACAACCTCTGGATCGACGGGGAATCCCAAGCTGGTGCGGCTGTCGCATCAGGCGTTGGCCGCCAACGCTCGCCAGATCGTCGAGGCGTTGCGCATGACCCCTGATGACCGCGCCATCACCTCGTTATCGATGGCGTATTCCTTTGGCCTGTCGGTGCTCAATAGCCATCTGTTGTGTGGTGGATCGCTGGTGCTTACCGATCTGTCTCCGTTGGATACGTCTTTCTGGGATGTTGCCACCCAGGCCGAGATCACCACCTTTCCCGGCGTGCCTTTCACCTATGACTTGTTGCGCCGCACCGGCGCGGCGGCACGAACGCCCGCCAGTCTGAACAAGCTGTTGCAGGCGGGCGGGCGCATGAACCCACAAATGATTCAATGGACCCGCCAGTCTTTCGCCGCGTCCTTATTCGTCATGTATGGTCAGACCGAGGCGACGGCCCGCATTGCCGTTTTGCCGCCGGAAGATGCCGAGGCCGGGCATGGCTCGGTCGGTTATCCCCTGGCCGGGGGGCGGCTGGAATTGGACGGCGACGGCCAAGTGCTTTACCACGGTCCCAACGTGATGATGGGCTATGCGCTGGAGCGCGCCGATCTGGCGCGCGGTGATGATCTGGCTGGCGTGTTGGCAACCGGCGATCTGGGGCGGATAGACGCGGATGGGCGGCTGTGGCTGACCGGGCGCATCAGTCGTATCGCCAAGCCGTTCGGCGTGCGTGTTAATCTGGACGATATGGAAAAGGCGCTGTCGTCAGCGGGCGTACTGGCGGTGGGGGGCGACGATTCCGTGATCTCCATCGTGGTGGAAAGCGGCGAGTTGGACGACATCCGCGCCCGAGCCCGCATTCTGGCTGCCGACTTGAAGCTGCCGCCTTCGATCTTGCGGATTCGCACGGTGGACAAACTGCCCCGCTCCGCCAATGGCAAAATCCTCTACGCGGAGCTGCCGCGATGATCGCCGACGACTGGATGAAACAACAGTTCCGCCTGCCCCAGACCGACAAGGAACCGCGGCTGCTGACGGAACTGAACGCGTTGATCGAACATCACCGGCTGGCCTGTCCAGGGTATGGCCGCTTTCTTGACGGCATGGGTTGGCCCGCAGGGCGACGCGCCGCTGTTCTGGCCGATCTGCCCAGCCTGCCGGTGGGATTGTTCAAAAGCCACGAATTGCGCAGCATCCCGGAAGAAGAGGTGTTTCGCATCCTAACCTCCAGCGGCACCAGCGGGGCCAAAACCAGCCGCATCTTTGTCGATCGGGACGCCGCCGCCCTGCAGGTCAAGGCGCTGGCCTGCGTCATGGGCACCTTGCTGGGGCCACAACGTCTACCCATGCTGATTATCGACAGCAAGTCCACCATCAGCCGACGCGACCAGTTCAACGCCCGCACGGCGGGGGTCCTGGGAATGATGACCTTTGGCCGCGATCACGTCTTCGCCCTGACCGACGACATGACACCCGATCTGCCCGCCATCGAAGCTTTTCTGGCACGCCACGCCCAACAACCGATTTTCATTTTTGGCTTCACCTTCATGATCTGGAGCCATTTTCTGAAAGCCTTGCGTCGGCATGGGCTGGATTTAGGCTCGGCGGTTTTGGTGCATGGCGGCGGCTGGAAGAAACTGCAAGAAGAGGCCGTGAGCAACGAAGCCTATAAGGCTGAATTGCTGGATGCCTTTGGGTTGCGCCATGTTCACAACTTTTACGGCATGATTGAACAGATCGGCAGTATCTTCCTGGAAGACGACCAAGGCTGGCTGCATCCACCGGATTTTGCCGATTTCATCATCCGCGATCCGCAAACCTGGCAACCTGCCGAAGCTGACCAGCCCGGTGTAATCCAGATGTTAAGCATTCTCCCGCGCAGCTATCCTGGTCATGTCATCTTGACCGAGGATTTGGGGCTGTGGCAGCCGGAAGATCGTGGCGAGGGCCGCTGGCGCGGCAAACGTCTTAAAGTGATCGGCCGGGTTCCGAAGACCGAACTGCGTGGGTGCAGCGACGTCCATGCTTTCGCGGAGCGCACATGAACGACATCATCATAAGACGGACCGATGAGACCCCTCTCGGGCTGGCCGATGTCATCAACTGGATCGACTCGGCTGACGTGGCGGCCCTGCCCGCTTTTTCCGACGAGGCTGTGCAGTTTTGTGACGCCCTGAGCCAGCATCTCAAACGCGCCATCGACGTGCGCCGTTATCCCGAGGTGGGGGCCTTGGCCTTTTGGCTACGCCGCGCGGCAGTTACCCGCTTACGTGCCGAGATCATGGCGAAGATTCCCGCCGACGTGGTGCGGGTGCCGCGCGGTTTGGCGTTTCATCTGCCACCGACCAACGTCGATACGGTCTTTTTGTATTCCTGGGCGCTGTCTTTTCTGGTCGGCAACCGCAATCTGATCCGACTGTCGCGTCGCCATGACGGCGTTGCTGCCGAACTGAGCGCCGCGCTGGCCGAGGCCTTGGCACAAAGCCCGTCACCGCTGGTGCGGGGCAATACCTTGATGATCAGCTATGACCATGATGACGCGATTACCGCCGCCTTGTCGGCAAAGGCCGATTTACGGGTCGTGTGGGGCGGCGACGATAGTGTGAATCATATTCGTGGCCTACCTTTGGGGCCGCTGGCCGTTGATGTCGCGTTCCCCAGCCGCACATCGCTCGCGACGCTGTCGGCTTCGGCAGTTCTGGCGTTGGACGAAGCGGGGCGACTGGCTTTGGCGCGACGGTTCTATAACGACAGTTATGTGTTCGATCAGATGGCCTGTTCCTCGCCGCGCCGCGTGGTCTGGGTCGGCGCGCTTAAAGACAGCCGTCGCGCCAGCGCCGAATTCTTTGCAGCTTTGGCCTCGGTGGCGGGAGACAAGGGCTATGACGTCGCCACCGCAACGGTGCTGCGCAAGATGACCCTGGCGGCGGGGGCCTTGGTGGACGGCAAGGCTGATCATTTGGTCCCCTATGGCAATTCGGTGACGGTGGCGACGATGAACCAAGCCGCCGACCAACTGGATGATTTTTGCGGTGGCGGCCTGTTCGAGGAAAGCCACGTTGAAAGTCCCGCCGATCTGGTTCACGTCATCGCTCGCCAGGATCAGACCTTGACCTATTTCGGCCTGACGGATGCGGATTTGCGCGCTTTGGCGGTAGCAGCGGGGCCGCGGTGCGTCGATCGCATCGTGCCGGTGGGAGACGCCTTGTCGTTCAACCGCTATTGGGACGGCATGGATTTGGTACAGGCCTTTAGCCGTTCCGTTCATCTTCCCGCCGCCACCGGCGCAACGTTTTGACCATGGGATCTGGTGTTGTATGACCGATTTCAAGCCCCTCGAACCAGATCAACTTGCCCAGGCGGCAGCCTTTGACAAGTTGGTAGACCGTCCACTCAACACCACATTCGACGCCGATTTCTACGCCTGGCAATATCTGCGCAGCGGCGGACGGACGCAGTCGCGCAGTCCGGCCATCGCCGCTTGGGCCGACGATCAGGTCGTTGCCACCGCCATGCTGAGCGATATCGACGTCTGGGCCGGAGAGTCTTTGGTCAAAGGCAGCTTTCTGCATGAATGGTACGCTGCGGCCAATCATGGTTTTGTCGGATTGGAACTGCTGGCCTCTGTCCTGGACCGTCTGCCGATGATCATCGGAGCCGGACCGTCGATGTCGTCGATGGTGACCTTCAAGCGCATCCGACCCTTGCGGGTCGTGCCGCTGCAACGGCTGGTGCTGGTGGTTGACCCCAAGCGCAGCCATGATCTGTCGTTCGAGCAGTCGCGGCAAAGTCTGGCCTATCTGCAAAGTTTAACGCCGCGCGGAGCCAAGCCGGGCGCGGTCATGCTGGACCGCTTTGATGATGCCTATGACCAAGTCTGGCTTGGGATGCGAGCCGGGTTGCAAGTCGCAGCAGACCGAACCGCGACTTACATGAACTGGCGGTATTTCGAACATCCGCGTTTTCGTTATTATGTCGCGCGCTGTGATGGCGGGGCGGGGGCGGCCTACTTCGTTTGGCGCATCGAGACTGTGCCCGCCGGGGCGGCGGTGGCGCGTCTGTGCGACGCCATCGGCACACCGGACGCCCTGGCGGCGGCGGTTCCGCAATTGCTGGCGCTCTGGAAACAGATCCCCGACTTCGCCTTTGGTGATTTCTTTTGTACCAATGACGCCGTGTGTGCAGCTTTGTTGGACGGTGGTTTCGCCCATGCCCTGACGATGCCGGGATTGGATTTGCCACGCTTATTCTCGCCTTTGGCCGCAGATCTGCGCAAGACGCTGTATTTCTATTTCAGCTACGCCAAGGATTTGAGGCTAAGCCCCCGTTTCGAGCCGGGGCGCAGCTATTTCACCAAGGGCGACAGCAACCAGGACCGCCCAAATCCCTAGGAGGGGCGCTGGAAATCTGGACTTACCCTGAAAAAGGGTCTTCCGCGCATGTTAACTTTGCGCCACGGGCAGTGGAAGTCTTCGGGTTGGCGATACGTCGCATAAGATGCAATCATCTATTCGCCGATCCTCTCTGGAGAGTTCCTCATGCTCCGTTCTGCTGCTGCTTTTGTTGTTCTACTGTCTCTCACCGGCTGTTCCGCTTCATACCAACGCCAGGACACCGGAGGCATGGAACTGCACGAAGCTGGTCTGGACAAAGCAAGGCCGGTTCTGGTCGCTATTCCCGCGGATGGGAGTTACCAAAGCAAAGCTTATCCTGGTTCAGGCGTGACTGTGGCCCAACAAACGGC
>JASLCK010000407.1 GCA_030151865.1 Rhodospirillaceae bacterium
CACCGGCACCTATGGCGACGGCAAAACCCTGGCCTTGCTGCAACGGCTTGGGGTCCGCGTCATCCGCGTGCCCGCTGCCGACAGTTTTCCCGAAGTGATGACCGCGCTGCGCACGGCGGCCAACGATCTTGGCGAATCGGCGCGCGGAGCGGACCTGACCACCGAATTGCAAAGCCGTCTCGACCATTTGTCCGCGCAATCGCCTGAGCGCCGTCCGCTGGCGGCCTATTACCGTCCTGACGGCGGCACCGCCGGGCGCGGAACCTCGGTCGATGCCGCGATGACCGCCGCCGGCTATCGCAATCTGGCCGCCGAGTTGGGCAAGCAAGGCTGGACCGGCCTCGATCTGGAAACGCTTCTGCTGCATCCGCCCGAAGTCATCATCACCAGCTTTTTCGACGGGCGTCCCTGGTCGCTGCATGACAGCTTCGCCCATCATCCCGTGTTCCGTACCGCCCTCAAACAAACCCGCATCGTCGATGTCCCCGGACGGCTGTGGTCCTGCGGCGGCTGGCCGTTGGTGGACGCCGCCGAAGCTCTGGCCACCGCCCGCGAGGAAAACACCGCGCCATGACATTGCGAAAGTTACGGGGCTGCCGCCCCTTCCCCCGCTTGGGGCGTTGCCCCAACCCCCCTTTCATTTTTTCAAAAATCCATGGGTTCCAAGGCCTCCAGACCTTGGCGGGCGTGGGCGGAGCCCACAGTCTTTCCCTGCTTCTTTTGGCTATCCTGGCCGCCACCCTGTTTATCTCGGTCTGCATCGGTCCCGCCTCGTTGACCATCCATCAAATCGTCCTGGCTTTGGCGGGACGAGGCGACGATCCCCGGCTGGTTCTGATCATTCAGGACATCCGCCTGCCCCGCGCTCTGTTGGGGGCCATTGTCGGCGCATCCTTGGGGCTGTCGGGCGCGGTGCTGCAAGGCTTGCTGCGCAATCCCCTGGCCGAACCCGGGTTGACCGGCACCTCGGCCAGCGCCGGACTGGGGGCCGTGGTGGCGCTGTATTTCGGCTGGTCGGCAGTCTTTCCCCTGGCCCTGCCGCTGACAGCCATGGGGGCAGCCGCGATCGGCACCCTGTTGCTGCTGCTGATCGCCGGACGCAATGCCGGAACATTGACGCTGATCCTGACTGGGGTGGCCCTGTCCAGCCTGGCCGTTGCCTTGACCTCGCTGGCGATGAACCTGTCGCCCAATCCTTACGCCCTCAGCGAAATGGTGATGTGGCTGCTGGGATCGCTGCACGACCGCAGCTTCGACGATGTCACGCTGGCCCTGCCCTTCGCCGCCGCCGGCTGGCTGATCATGGCCGGGACCGGGCGCGGCCTGGATGCCCTCAGCCTAGGAGAAGAAGCGGCGGCCAGCCTGGGAATCCGCGTCGGGCGGTTGCGCCTGTGGGCGGTGCTGGGTACGGCCTTGGCGGTGGGGGCGTCGGTGGCGGTAGCCGGGTCGGTCGGCTTCGTCGGCCTGGTGGTGCCCCATCTGCTGCGGCCCTTGGTCCATCATCAGCCATCGCGCCTGTTGCTACCCAGCGCCCTGGGCGGCGCGGTGCTGGTCACTCTGGCCGACATGGCGGTGCGGCTGATTCCCGCCAGCAGCGAACTGATGCTGGGGGTTTTGACCTCTCTGGTCGGCATTCCGTTCTTCCTGGGACTGATCCTGAAAATGCAGGGAGCCGAGCCATGACCATTCTGGCAGGGGAAAATATCGGCGTGTCCCTGAAAGGCCGACAGGTTCTGCATGGCGTCACCGTCGCGGCAGCGCGCGGCCAGGTGCTGGGGCTGCTGGGACCGAATGGCGCGGGCAAAACCACGCTGCTGAAAGCCTTGGCCGGTCTGCTGCCCTGTTCCGGTCAGGTCGCCTTCGAAGATCGGCCCATCGCCGCCTTGCCGCCCAGCGAACGGGCCCGGCGCATCGCCTATCTGCCCCAGGGAACCCTGGCCCATTGGGCGATGCCGGTCGAGGAAGTCGTGGCCCTGGGGCGATTGCCGCACCGGGAGCGTTTTGCTCCCCTGGATGACGCCGACCGCGCCGCCATCGACCGGGCCATGGCCGAAGCCGATGTCGCCAACCTGACCGGCCGTCCGCTCAATGCCTTGTCGGGCGGCGAACGGGCGCGAGTGCTGCTGGCCCGCGCCCTGGCCGTCGAAGCACCGGTTTTACTGGCCGACGAACCCATTGCCCATCTTGATCCGGGGCATCAATTGGCCGTGCTCGATCTGTTGCACCACCGCGCCGAGCAAGGCGACGCCGTGATCGTGGTGCTGCACGACCTTGCCCTGGCGGCGCGAAGCTGCCACCGGATCTGCGTTTTGGATCAGGGTCGTCTGGTGGCCGATGGTCTTCCCAACGCCATCCTCGACGACGGCTTGCTGGATCGGGTTTACGGCGTCCGTGTGGTTCGGGGCATGGCGCGCAACCGGCCCTATCTGCTGCCGTGGGAGAGAACGCGATGACTCTCATCGGCCCCTTCGCCCGCCTGCCCCGGCCCGAGCTGCGTGAGCCTTGGTTGACGATGGATCTGGGCAGCCGCTTTCAGATATTGGGCTGGCCGGTGGTCGGGCCGTCCCTGGGCGCGGCGCGGCATATCGCCTGGCTGCAGGTTTGCGATGCCGATCTGCCGATGGGCGAAGACCCCGCCGACCTGTTCCGCCGCCGCGCCCTGGCCGATGGCGTCGAGGCCGAAGTTGGATTGATGACGGCGGCTGAAGTCCGCCGCTTCGCCCATGTCCAGCAACGCTCGCCCGCCGGAGCGGTCGGCGTCACCGCCACCTCGGGGCTGGGCAATGGCGAAAGTGTACTGCCAGGCCCAGCCGTGTCAGATCGAATGCATGGCGCGATGAAACACATCGGCACCATCAACGTCGTCACCGTACTGTCGGCGCCGCTGTCGTTCGCGGCAGCGCTGGAGGCCCTATCCATCGTCGCCCAGGCCCGCACCGCCGCCGTCATGCAGTTGGGACTGATCCTCCCGCAAGACGGCCGTCCGGTTACCGGTACCGGCACCGATTGCATCCTGATCGCCTCGCCTCTGGCCAACCACTGCGCGGATCATTGCGGCCTGCACACCGGTATTGGACGTCTGCTGGGCGAAACCGCCTATGCGGCGGTCTTGGAAACCAGCACGGCATGGCTGAACGCCCAATCCCGCTAAGCGGCGAAGGCCGCCTTCGTCCCCCGATGGCGATGGGGCTGTCCTTGCTGCTGCATGGCTTCGTCCTGGGCGCCGCAATAGCCGCCGCCATTGGGCATGGCCTCCCCGACGAAACCGTCGTGCCAATCACGCTGAGCATGGTGGAGGAACCGGCGAGCCTTCAGCCGGAACCGAAGGCCCAACCTCCTCGCCCTGAATCAGCCCCACAGCCCCCAGCGGCTCCCCCAATGCCACGCCCAATCAAGCCGCCAACGATCCGACACGTAGACGCTCCATCCCCTGCCCCTTCGCCGGAGAAGGACAAAACAGCCGACACCATCAGCGATGCCGCTCCGCTATCTACTCCGCCTTCGGCTTCTGGAGCCGGCGATGCTTCCGCCGCTTCGGACGAACCCGCCGCATTCCAGCCCGCAGCCTATCATCTGGGACAAGCGGAAACGCCACTCCCGACCTATCCCATGAGCGCCCGACGGAAAGGGCATGAGGGAACCGTGGTGGTGCGCCTGGTCCTCGCCGAGGATGGATCGCCCAAATCGGCCGAGGTGATCGGCAGCAGCGGCGACACGGCGCTCGACGAAGCGGCCGTGGAAACCTTGAAGCGCTGGCGGCTGAAGCCAGCGCGACGCCACGGATTGCCGACAGAATCCAGTATCGACGTTCCGATCCGCTTCATTCTGAACTGATCAGACAGCCGAGGAATGCGTCTGGGCACGCCGGACTTTGCCCCCGAATGATTCCGCTATGATTCCGGGGGCGGTTTTAGGGAAGCGGACTTTAGAATCGAAAAACCCGCTAAGTGATTGACTTAGCGGGTTAATTTTTGGTTGCGGGGGCAGGATTTGAACCTGCGGCCTTCAGGTTATGAGCCTGACGAGC
>JASLCK010000416.1 GCA_030151865.1 Rhodospirillaceae bacterium
AATTGGTGATCTGGCCGTTGCCGGTCCCGGTCAGCAGCGCGGTGCCGCCAGTGGATTTGACCGTTCCGGAATTGTTGAAGACGTTGGTGGTGCCGTCCAGATAAACGCCGTGGCTGGTGGCGTTGACCGTGCCGCTATTGGTGACGGTGATGGTGCCGCTGGTGGTCGTGCCGCTGGCATTGGTATCGTGGACCGTATCGATGCTGCCGGTACCGCTGCCGCTGCCTGCGAAGATCCCCGACAGACCGGTCAGGCTGCCGTTGTTGGTAATGGTGATTGCCCCGCTTGGGGTGTGGCCGACGATGGCGGCATCATAAGCCGATGTGATGTCCCCCGTCGCGGTGTTGGTGATGGTGACATCGCCTGCGGTGCTGGCCATGGCGCGCAAGCCGGAATAGCCGATGCCCGCGCCGCCGGTGCTGGCCGCCTGGGTGGCGCTGACGACACCCGAATTGGTGATGGTGGCGTTGCCGTTGGTCGAGGTTTGGGCAACGATGGCGTTGCGATCGCCCGAAGTGGCCGCCCCGCTGTTGATGACGGTGGCGTCGCCGTAATTGGACCAGGCGACCAAAGCCTGACGGGTGACGGAATAGACCGTGCCGGAATTGGTGATGATCGACAGGCCGTTGTAATCGATGGACCGTGCTCCGGCCTGAGTGGCGGTAACGGTGCCGGTGTTGTTGATGCTGACGGTCTTGGCCGGGCCGGTGACGCTGAGCACATTCAGGTTGGCGTCCATCACGGTGGAATCGTGATTGCCGTCGGCATAAAGGCCGCGCCCATTGACTGTGACGCTGCCGCGATTGGTGACGCTGACCCCGCCCAGATTGGTGCTGCCGGTGACGCCATCGGCGGCCCCCACCAATGGGTTGTCGCTGCCGTCGACGCCGGTGACATGGACGGTGGCGCTGCTGTCGATGGTGATGTTGCCCGACGTTTCGCTGCGCGCCCAGATGCCGCCGCCATACCCGGCCACGGCGGTGATGTTGACGCCGCTGCCTGCGGTGATGCTGACATCCTGATGGGCTAAGGCGGTTTTCAGGGTGACGGTGTTGCCGCCGCTGAGACCGCTGTTGCCGGACGGATTGTTCAGGGTGGTGGCGCCCGTGATGATCAGGTTCTGCACATAGGTGCCTGTGGCGCTGTCGCCGGGGGTGTAATAAATCCCCTTGGAGGTCACCCCATCGACCGTCAGGGTCGAGGTGCCGGTATTGGGCGCAACCAGAATGCCGTTGGCGTCGCATTGGGTGATGCTGGCGTTATTGGCGGTGCATCCGGCCATGGCGGCGGGGGCGTATGTCAGTGCCGCCGCGACGCAGCCCGCATATCCGGCCAAACGCGCCAGAGTGTCGGAAATCCGCGTCAAACGGTATGCTTTTGTCATATCGAGTCCCCCCGCCCTAAAAATCAGACCAACGCGGCATATAAAATTATATGCAGATAATCTGTATGCGCGTTTACCTATTACTTTCGACCAAAGTATGAAGGCTATTAGGTGGTTTACAGGGAGACTGTCATTTCGTCAATAAAGGCGATGATTTTGACTTTATTAACATTGTGTACAATGTTGATGAATGTAAGATTTTGACAGTTTCAAGGTTTGGGGATTATTCACTTATTAAAGTGTTTATATTCCCCATATCTCGGCGTCCAATAAAAAACACCGCAAACCCAAGGGCTTGCGGTGTCCAAGACATGTTTGCGTTCCGGCGTCGCTCGGGCTGGCCGCATTTTTTGATTTGGCTTCAACAGATCGAAAAACGCTCGAACGTGATGCTGGCAAGGGGGCTGGGCTATTTCATCTCGACGGCGTGAAAGCGTAGCGCCCGGAAACGGGGTGACCAGTGATCGGCGGGCAGTCCGGCTTTTTGCTTGAGCTGATGCAGAAAGTCCCGTGGTTCGGGCAGAACCTCCCAGACAGCGGGCAAAAACAGCGCGCGCTGCGGGCCGTCCTCGATGATCAGGCCGTCTTCATGGGGGCGCAGTTGCGCCAACAAATCGGCTTCGTCCCTGACCTTCATCGGTTCGGGCGGGGTCAGGACCGAGACGGACAGATCGGTGCCGGGCCATTCCTCGGCGGTCAGGGGGCGGAAGCGGGGATCCTTCAGGGCAGCCTTGACGGCGTTGTCGGCCACATCTTCCAACAGGGGCCGCCAGGCTTGCGGCGATCCGATGCAGCCGCGCAATGCGCCGTTCTGCTTCAAGGTGACAAAGGCCGCGCCGGGGCTGCGCAGTTCGACGGGCAGATCGCCCGACAGCACCAGCTTGCTTTCGCCGCGCAAGGCCGCATCGATGGCGGCGCGGGCCAGAGCCAGCAGGGTGGGGCCGTGTTGGCTGACGTCATGGGGTGCGGGTGGTTCGACAAAGCTCCAGGCGCCATAGCCGACCACTTTGTCGCGCGGTCCGGCGGTGTCGCCCGACGTGCGCAGATCGACGGTTTCCACCGTCATGCCGTGACGTTGGGCCTGCAACAGCAGCCCAGCGACGGGAATGCGTCCGCAGGCTTGGTCAGGCTCCAACGCGGTTGCATCCAGCCGTTCGATGGCGGCGCGGGTGCGGGCGTCGGTCTGGCGGGCCAGATCATAGCTTTGATAATGGGACAGGTCGGAACTGATGACGATCAGGGTTTCCGGTCCGCCCCACAGGGCTTCCAGGACCGTAGCCACCTGGGCGGGCGGGGCGTCACCCACCACCAGCGGCACCAGTTCGAACGGCCCCAGCACGGTTTGCAGGAAGGGCAGATGGACTTCCAGGCTGTGTTCCTGAAGATGGGCGGCGTCCAGCCAGCCGACATTGGGCAGGCGCGCCACCGCCGCCAAAGCGTCGCGGTCGATGGGGATGTCGCCCAGCGGAGTCCGCCAGGTGAGCGCCGTGCTGGCGGCAATGCCGGAAAAGCCGACCCGATGGCTGGGGCCGACCAGCACCACCCGGCGGACCTTGCCCCACAGCGGACGCAGTCTGGCATAGATGCTGGCGGCGATCGGGCCGGAATAGATATAGCCCGCATGGGGGGCGATGATCGCCTTGGGCAAGGGGCCGTTGTGCGCGGGCGCGCCGTCCAGCAGACTTTGCACATGGGCGGCCAGCCGGTCGCGGTCGGCTTCATAGAATTGCCCGGCGACGGCGGGCAGACGAAGGGACGTCAGGGGTTCGGCGGACATGGCGCACCTCGGCTTATGACGGTCCTACTATACCATTGTCCGTATGACGAATGGCAGTCGACAAAGGGACATCATCCGGCTGTCGGAGTGATGATCCCGGTGACCATGGCGACGAACTGCGCCAGCCCGAACAGGCTGATCAGCAGCGCCCCGCCCAGGGCCGCCAGTTTGCGGGCGCGTCGGGCCAGAACTTCGTCGCGTTCGCCCAGATGGGCTGCCGCCCGCTGCATGCCCAACCCGCCCAGGCTGATGACCGAAACGGTGATGGCCACGCCCAGGCCCATGGCCAGGGTGGACAGAACGCCGATCCACAACAACCCGTTGGTCAGGGTGAACAGCAAAACCAGGATCGCCCCGGAACAGGGCCGCAAGCCCACCGCCGCCCCTGTGCTCAGCACCTGCCACACTTCGCGCCGCTGTTCGCTCCGATGGTCGTGGGTGCCGTGATCGTGATGGTGTTCATGATGGTGGTGCCCGCCGTCATGGTGATGACCGCAGCCGCAGCCGCCGTGATCGTGGCCGCAGTTTTCCCCATGGTCATGCTGGTGGGCGTGCTCATGATCATGGCCGCAGACATGGCCTTCCTGCCCGTGGTCATGATCGCAGCAGACCCGCCCGGTGATGACGCCCCAGGCCATCCACAGCCCGATCAGGGCAATGACGGCATAGCTGGCTTCTTCCAGCCAGGCGGCGTGATTCAAAATGTCCTGGGTGGTGGATTTGAACAGCGCCGCCAATCCGCCCACCAGCACGATGGCCGACAGGGATTGCACCATGGCCGAGGTCAGGCTCATCAGCAGGCCGTGGGAAATGCGGGCGCGGCGCGTCAGAAAGTATCCGCCCACCACCACCTTGCCATGGCCCGGCCCGACGGCGTGGAACACCCCATACAGAAACGACAGACTGATGATGGCAAGGGCCGGTCCCCAGGTGTCGCCGTGGCGGGCCAGCCGCAGCTGGGCGCGCAAATCGTTGTTCAGTCTGATCTGCACCGCCATGGCGTCGGCCAACAGACTGCGCAAGGGGGCGGGCAGCAACTGGGCAGCGGCGGGAGATTGAGGCTGGGCTTGATCGGTTGCCGCCTGATCGGCGGGCGGGGCCGCCGTTTGGCTTTGTTCCGTCGCTTGCGGCTTGCCGAAATAATCGGCGGCTGGGGCAGGGGCTGCGGTCAGCAGCAACGCCGCCAGCAGCGCGGACCAGGATATCAGGCGAACAAAGCGGGGTTTCAGCATGACACTTTCACCGTCTGCGGGTTGATCGAGCCGTAATAAATCGGATGGTCCGCATCCTCGACGATCTGGGCCTTGCAGCCCGCCGCGCCGTTGCCTTGCAGAACCGGGCTTTTGCCTTTCAGGGGGCCGACATCGACATAATAGCTGTCGTCCCAAATACCGACGGCGACCGCGCCCGCATGGGGATCGACCGGTTGCGGCAAGGGCAGGGTAAAGCGGTAGCGCAATTGATCGCCTTCCAGGCTGGGCACGAAGTCCTTGGCTTCCACCCCCAGCTTGACCGGCTTGCCGCCCGCCCAGACATGGGTGAAATAGTCATAGCCCTTCAGGTTGGAAAAGGCCGATTGGCGCAGTTTCGCCACCTCTCCCGCCGTAAAGGGGGCGTTGCCTTTGTGATGCGCCACATCGTTCATGACGCTGGTGGTGAATTCGTCGTCGAACAGCCAATCCTGCTGCAGGGCGCTGATCTTGCCGTTGTCGAACAGCAGGGTCAGTTGATAATCCACCCAGACATGGGGGTGTGCCAGCGCCGGGGCGGCACAGGCCAGGCAAAGCGGCGCGGCAAGGGCAAGGAACCGGAAACGCGGCATCGGAAAACAACCCGGACGGGAGAAGCGAAATCGCAACGCCCCGACCTTGCCAGGAAATTAAGGCGAATGCATGGCCTGTTTGCGGTTTAAGAGCATGGTATGCTGACGTCAACAGATCACGGATAAGGATGAGGTTTATGCAGAAGCGTTTTTGGCCGCTGGCGGCCCTGTCGCTGTTGGTTGCGGCCCCGGCGATGGGGCAAAACCTGATGGATCTGGGCAAGGGGGCCTTGCAGCAGGAACTGGGCAAGGCGCTGCCCCAGGCCGGACAGAGCGGGCAGAGCGGCCAGACCTCCTCGGCCAGCGGCGGGACGCTGGGGTCGTCGTTGAGCTCGGGGGAAATCGGCGCGGGCCTTAAAGACGCCCTGAAGGTGGCGTCGGAACGGGTGACCTCGCGCCTGGGGGCGACCGATGGTTTCAATGCCGATCCGCGCGTCCATATTCCGCTGCCGGGCAAGCTGCAACTGGTGCAGCAGGGTCTGAAAGCGGCGGGGCAGGGCCAGATGCTCGACGATCTGGAACTGAAGCTGAACCGCGCCGCGGAAGAGGCGACGCCCAAGGCCAAGCAGATCTTCTTCGACGCGGTGTCACGCATGACCCTGGACGACGCCAAGGGCATCCTGAACGGCCCGCAAGACGCCGCCACCCAGTACTTCAAGCGCACCATGACCCCGGACCTGAAGACCGCCATGCGCCCCGTGGTGGACAAGACCGTCAGCCAAAGCGGCGCGGTGCAGGCCTATCAGGGGGTGGCGCAGGCGGCGTCCTCGCTGCCGATGGTCGGGCAGTTGGCGGGCGATGGTCCGTCCATGCTGACCGATCACGTGCTGGATGCGGCGTTGAGCGGCATCTTCACCTATCTGGGCGACGAGGAAGCGGCGATCCGCCAGAATCCCGCCAAGCGGTCCACCGAACTGTTGAAGAAACTGTTCCAGTAAAGCCGGGTTCACGAAGCGCCCCCAAGGCTATAACGCCTTGGGGGCGCTTTATTTTTGTGGATTGTATGGTGTTGATCGCCATGCATTCCGTACATTCGCAATATTGTATGCACACAATTGCCTTGATGTATGCATGCAATGGGACTAGTGTCCGCTCGACCTGCTGATTGTTGTCTCTGATCCCTGTGCCGATGTCGCTGGTGCGGGGGACTGGATCGGCAGGCCTCGCAAGAGAGGGGAGCAGTTCCGTGACCGAACAAACCAAGCCCGTTCCATCCGATCCCGCGCCGGTGTCCGCACCCGTCGAACAGGGGTTGTACGCCAAACACCAGAAAGTCCATCCGCGCCGGGTGACGGGAACCTTCCGCCGCCTGAAGACCCGCGTGCTGTGGGGGCTGATGGCGCTTTTCCTGATTACCCCCTGGCTGCGCTGGGACCGGGGTCCGGGTGTGCCGGATCAGGCGGTTCTGTTCGACTTTGTCGGCATGCGGGCCTGGTTCTTCGACATCGAGATCTGGCCGCAGGAATTCTATTTTCTGACCGGCATTCTGGTGCTGGCCTCGATCGGTCTGTTTCTGGCGACCACGCTTTTGGGGCGCATCTGGTGCGGCTATGCCTGCCCGCAGACGGTTTGGACCGATATCTTCGTCTGGATTGAAGAAAAGCTGGAAGGCGACCGTAACAGCCGTCTGCGTCTTGATGCCGGTCCCTGGAACGCCGACAAGATTGTCAGGAAGACAATCAAACATGCGCTTTGGATCGCCGTCTCGGCGGCCACCGGGGCCTGGTTCATCTTCTACTTCGCCGACACCCCGACATCGCTTAGGGAACTGACCAACGGTTCGGCGGGCGAGGTGATGTACGGCTTCTTCGCGCTGTTCGCCATCGGCACCTATGTCATGGCCGGTTGGACCCGCGAACAGATGTGCACCTATATGTGCCCCTGGCCGCGCATTCAGGCGGGCATGTTGGACGAACGCTCGGTGGTGGTGGCCTATGACGCCGAACGGGGCGAAGGGCGCGGCCATGCCAAGCGCGGTCAGTCGTTTGACGGGCGCGGCCATTGCGTCGATTGCAAAATCTGCGTCCAGGTCTGCCCCACCGGCATCGATATCCGCAACGGCCTGCAACTGGAATGTATCGGCTGCGGCTTGTGCATCGACGGCTGCAACAGCGTGATGAGCAGCTTTGGCCTGCCGCCCAACCTGATCGGCTGGTCCACCGGCAAGCGCAAGGAAAACTGGGTGTCGCTGGTCTTGCGTCCGCGCTCGCTGCTGTATGTCGGGCTGCTGGCCTTGACCCTGGTCGTGATGGCCATCGGCGCGGCGTTCCGGGTTGATTTCGACATGAACGTTCTGCGCGACCGCACCCCGGTTTATGTGCGGCTGTCCACCGGCGCGGTGCGCAATGCCTATACGATCAAGATCAGCAACCATCTGCGCCAGCAAGAGACCCTGCATCTGGACGTGGCGGGCGTGCCCGGCGCGGTGCTGAGCGTGGTCGGCCAGGACAATGACGGCGATCCGGCCCGCGTGGTGCTGCGTCCCGACAATGTCGAGACCTATCGCGTCATGCTGACGGCTCCGTCTGCCGCCGACCGCCCCGATCAAGTACCGGTGACGTTCGTACTGTCCGATCCGTCGGCCCCGGCGCAGCCCTTGGCTTCCCATAAGAGCGTCTTCATCTCGGGCGGCCAATAAACCTTCGGTGGCCTTGACCAAACCCACGGGGTCCGCGAATGATCAGCCTTTCGATGAACGGCAGGTCGGCGCGGACCCGCCCAGCCCAACACCCGGAGCGGATATGAGCGAGGATTGGACCCCCAAGATCGGCAAGACCGGCAAGGCGCTTTACATCGCCATCGCTGACGCCATGGCCGATGACATCGCGGGCGGCGTGCTGAAGGACGGCGATCAGTTGCCGCCGCAGCGGTCGCTGGCGGATCGTCTGGGAATGGATTTCTCGACCATTTCGCGGGCCTATGCCGAGGCGCGCCGCCGCGGTCTGGTGGTGGGCCGGGTTGGTCAAGGCACCTTCGTCAAAGCCGCACGTCAAAATGGACAGGGGGATGGCAGTTCCGCCAACGGTCGGCGCGCGCTGATCGATATGAGCATGAACGCCCCGCCCTTGCCCGATGATCCGCTGTTGATCCGCCGCTTGTCGGCGGGGATGGCCAGCGCCGTCGGGGCGCTGGACGCCCGCATGTTGTCGGCCTATGGCGATCCCGGCGGGGCCGAACCGGACCGCGCCGCCGGTCGCCAGTGGCTGGCCGAGCGCATGCCTGAAAGCGATATCGGCACCGTCTTGGTCTGTCCTGGTGCGCAAGGGGCGTTGATGGCGGTGTTGTCCTGTCTGGCCCGCCCCGGCCATGTCATTGCCGCCGAAGCCCTATGTTATCCGGGTATCCGCTCGATCGCCGCCCATCTGGGGCTGGAATTGCGCGGCCTTGCCATGGATAAGGACGGCATCATTCCCGCCGCCTTTCGTCATCAGTGCCAGACAGAACGACCCCAGGCGCTTTATTGCAATCCGACCCTGCACAATCCCACCGGCATTACCTGGAGCAATGCGCGGCGCGCCGAAATTGCCGCCCTGGCGCGGGAATACGGCGTGCCGATCATCGAGGACGACGCCTATGGGGCCTTGCCGGTTTCCGGCCCCCGGCCTCTGGCCCATTACGCCCCCGATCTGACCTATTACATCGCCGGTCTGGCCAAGTGCGTCAGTCCCGCCTTGCGCATCGCTTATCTGTCGGTGCCCAAGGCCCGCCAACTGGCCCCGGTGATTGCCGCCTTGCGGGGCACCAGCCTGATGGCGTCGCCCCTGTTGACCGCCATCGCCACCCAATGGATCGGCGACGGCACGGCGCGGATGGTGCGCGACGCCATCCGCGCGGAAGCGGCGGAGCGTATGGCCCTAGCCGTTCAACTGCTACCCCCCGGCGGTCTGAACGGCTATCCATTCCCCGGGGCTTATGCTCCGCCGTTTGGTCAGCCCGCAGCCCCCCAGGATCCGGCCGAACTGCCGGACCCGGTTGCCCAAGGCCGCGACGGCGCGTTTCATTTCTGGCTGTCGGCCCCGGCGGGATGGCGCACGGGCGATTTCGCCGCCTATCTGCGCGGCGCTGGGGTTTTGGCGGCGTCCGGCGAGGCCTTTGTCGCCACTCCGCAGACCCCCGTGGCCGATGGGGTGCGGCTCTGTCTGGGGGTGCCAGCCAGTCTGGCGGAAACCCGCCAGATGCTGGGCGACATCGCCGCCCTGATGACCGGCCCGGTGCCGGGCTGTCTGGTGGTGGTGTAAGTTTGGTTGTTTGATTCCCGGTCCCGTCGCCTTATGTGCAGTGATGGTATTCACAACAGGAAAGGCTTGGGCCTGGGATGTCCCTGGTTTTCGAGCTGGCGGTCATTGTTTTTCTGGTGGTCCTGAACGGCGCGTTCGCCATGTCGGAAATGGCCATCGTCTCGTCGCGCCGCGCCCGTCTGGCGGCCTTGGCGGCGCAGGGTAAACGAGGGGCCAGGGCGGCCCTGCTGCTGGCCGACAATCCCAGCCGTTTCCTGTCTTCGGTCCAGATCGGTATTACCCTGGTGGGCATCCTGTCGGGTGCTTATTCGGGCGCCACCCTGTCGGAACAGTTTGCCGCCTGGATCGCCGTGACCGCCCCCTGGTTGGCCCCGCTGGCCGAAGCCCTGGCCATGGCCGTGGTGGTGGGGGCCATCACCTATGCGTCGCTGATCATCGGCGAACTGGTGCCCAAACAGATCGCCCTGTCCAATCCCGAAGCCATTGCCGTCAAGGTGGCCCGCCCGATGCTGCTGGCCGCCCGCCTGGCCGCGCCCCTGGTGTGGGTTTTGGAACATTCCAGCCGTCTGGTGCTGGGCCTGTGCGGCGTGGTCCGCAAGGATGGCGGCGTGACCCATGACGACGTCAAGGCGGTGATTGCCGAAGGGGCGGAAAGCGGGGCGCTGCATCCCCGCGAAAAGGATTTGCTGGCGGGCGTGATGCGTTTTGGCGAACGCAAGATCAAGGCGGTGATGACGCCGCGTCAGCGTATCGAATGGTTGGATCTGACCTGGGACGATGATGCTTTGCACGCAGCCTTGCGCCGCTCGCGCCGTTCGCGTCTGTTGGTGTGCCGCGACGGTCTGGATGACGTGCTGGGCGTGGTGCGCACGCAAGATGTGCTGGCGCTGTTGTTGGACGGCGGTCCGCTGGCATTGGACGGCATGGCGCAGTCCTTGACGGTAGTGCCCGACAACAGCCCGGCCATCCGGGTGCTGGACCAGTTGTTGCGCGCCCCCCAACAGATGGCCCTGGTGGTCGATGAATATGGTTGTGTCGAAGGCATCGTCACCCCCACCGATATTCTGACCGTGCTGTCGGGCGCGGGCGGGGCGATGCTGGGGGCGGGCGGTGTCGGCATCCAGGCCGACGGCGAAAATGTCTGGCTGGTGGATGGCGACGCCGATATCGACGTTGTCGCCGATCTGCTGGATTGCCCGCTGCTGCGGCCGGGGCAGGGCGATTATGTCACCATGGGCGGCTTCATCCTGGCCCGCTCGCGCGCCATTCCGCAGATCGGCGACAGCTTCGAATGGGATGGCTGGCGTTTCGAAGTCGCGGCCATGAGCGGACGGCGCATCGTGCGGCTGAAGGTGTCGCGCCTGGCCGCTTTGCCCGCGCTGGACGGCTTTCCCGCTTAACTCTGTTCCTTCAATCCCTGGGCCAGATAATCGACAAAGGCGCGGATGCGCGCGGCCAGATGGTCGTGACCGACATAAAGGGCGTGGATCAGCTCGATATCACCGGGATTGAACTCTTCCAGCACCGGCACCAGCCGCCCGGCGGCGATATCGTCGGCGACATAAAAACGGCCAAACCGCCCGATCCCCACCCCGGCCAGGGCCAGACGGCGCAGGATCACGCCGTTGTTGCCGTGGGAATTGCCCGCCACCGGCAGGCTGAAACTCTGCCCGCTGTCGGGATCGGCGAACGGCCATTCATCCATGCTGCGGCGAAAATTGAAACGCAGGCAGTTATGGCGTGCCAATTCGTGCGGGTGGGCGGGCGCGCCATGGCGGTCCAGATAGGCCGGGGCGGCAACGATGATCCGGCGGCTTTCCAACAGCTTGCGGGCCTTCAAGGTGGAATCCCGCAATGGCCCCGATCGCACCGCCACATCGGTGCGCTGATCCACCAGATCGATCACCGTGTCGGTCAGGGACAGATCGATCTCGACCTCGGGGTAGCGTTCCAGGAAACCGGGCAGCAACGGCAACAGCCGCAATTCCCCAAAAGCGACCGAGGCGCTGACCCGCAGCCGTCCCCGCGCCACGGCCCCCTGTCCTGATGAAATCAGCCGTTCGGCGTCCTCGATCTCCGCCAGGATGGTTCTGGCCCGATCCAGATAGAGACTGCCCTCGGCGGTCAGATGCAGGGCGCGGGTGGTGCGTACCAGCAGCGGCATGCCCAGCCGGTCCTCGATCCGGGTGATCAGCTTGCTGATGGCCGACGGCGACAGTCCCAGCTTGCGCCCGGCGGCGGAAAAGCTGCCGGTTTCGGCGGCGGCGACAAAGACCCCCATTTCTCCGGCGCGGTTGTCCATGGCGGTGTCCGATCCCTGATTATGAATTTAATTCAAAGATACTGTTCCATATAGGGGCATTCATTCTCAAGCCTTTCCCTTCCATGTTTTGGGCAACAGTCACCCTGCCTTGAGGGTGGCGCTCTCTCTTCCCTTCAGGAAAGGCCGGGGGATGGGGCCTTTGCCGCCCCCGGAAACGGTATCGCCATGCCCATTGCCTTGTACGCCTTGACCATTGCCGCTTATGCCATCGGCACCACCGAATTTGTCAGCGTCGGCCTGTTGCCGACCGTGGCCGCCGATCTGGGGGTTTCTCTGCCGTTGGCCGGATTGATCGTCAGCGTCTATGCGCTGGGGGTGACGTTCGGCGCGCCGGTGCTGACCGTGTTGACCGGCAAGCTGGACCGCAAGCCCCTGTTGATGGGGCTGATGGGGTTGTTTGTCATCGGCAATACGGTGGCGGCGCTGGCTCCGTCCTATCCGGTGCTGCTGGTCGCCCGTGTGCTGTCGGCCCTGGCCCATGGGGTGTTCTTCTCGGTGGGATCGACCATCGCCGCCGATCTGGTGCCGGAAAACCGCCGCGCCTCGGCCATCGCCTTGATGTTCATGGGGCTGACGGTAGCCATCGTTACCGGGGTGCCGCTGGGGACCTTTATCGGCCAGACCATGGGCTGGCGCGCCACCTTTTGGGCGGTGACCGGTCTGGGGGTGATGGCGTTTGCCGCCATCTGGCTGTTGCTGCCTGCCGTGGTGATCAAGGCGGCCCCGTCCTCGATCCTGCAACAGGTCCGGGTGTTGGGATCGGGCCGTCTGTTCCTGGTGTTTGCCATGACGGCGCTGGGTTATGGCGGAACCTTTGTCGCCTTTACCTATCTGGCGGTGATTTTGGAAACCATCACCGGCTTTGCCCCGTCGCAGATCAGTCTGATCCTGGTGCTTTATGGGGTGGCTATCGCCATCGGTAATCTGTTGGGCGGGCGCATCGCCGACCGCGCCCCGGTCAAGGCGTTGGGCCGGTTGTTTCTGATCCAGGCGGTGGTGTTGGGGCTGTTCTCGGTCACCGCGGCCTCGCCCTGGGCGGCATTGGTGACCTTGGCGGCGTTGGGCTTCCTGTCATTTGCCAGCGTGCCGGGATTGCAGCTTTATGTGGTGCAGTTGGCGCAGATCCACCGGCCCGGCGCGGTCGATGCCGCCTCGGCCCTGAATATCGCCGCCTTCAATCTGGGGATTGCCTTGGGATCGTGGATCGGCGGCGTGGTGGTGACCTCGCCCCTGGGGCTGGGCTCGACGCCCTGGGTTGGCGCGGTGATGGTGGCAGGCGCAGTGTTGCTGACGCTGTGGAGCGGCCTTTTGGACGCCCGCGCTCAAGCCGCCGCTTAAAACGACAACGCCCCCGACTGAGAAGATCGGGGGCGTTTGTCTCTTGGATCAGGCTTGGGCGCGATCTCAGTTCTTGTTGAGCGCGACCCGGCTGGTCAACGGGGTTTGGGCCAGCCAGCCGTTGGATTCCTTCATCCCCGACAGGAAGCGGTCCAACTCCCGTCCGGTCAGTTTGTTGCCCGACTGGAACTTGACGCTCATTGGGTTGACCTGCTGGTTGTTGACCAGCACTTCGTAATGCAGATGCGGCCCGGTAGCGCGCCCCGTCGCCCCCGAAAAGGCGATGACCTGACCCTGGGTGACGCGCTTGCCTTCGCGGATGCCTTGGGCGAAACGCGACAGATGGGCATAGGCGGTGGCATGGCTGGCGTCGTGCTTGATGCGCACATAATAGCCGTAAGAGCCGCGCGCCCCGGCAAAGTCGATCACCCCCGACCCGGCGGCCATGACCGGCGTGCCGGTGCTGACCGAGAAATCGACGCCCTTATGCATGGTGGAAAAGCCCAGGATGGGATGCATGCGCATGCCATAGCTGGACGAAATCCGCGCCCCGTCCACCGGGGTGCGCAGCAGCGCTTTGCGCACGCTCTCGCCCTTGGGGTTGTAGTAATCCACATTGCCCTGGCTGTCGGCATAGCGATAGATCGGCATGGCGTCGCCCGACAGGGTCAGGCGGGCAAACAGCATCTCGCCATCGCGCACCGGCTGGCCCTTCTTATCGACAAAGCGCTCGAACATCACCTCGAACTGGTCGCCCGGCTGGATGTCGCGCTGAAAATCGACGTCATAGGAAAAAGCCTTGATCATCTCGCCCAGGATCGAGACGGGAACGCCCTGTCCCTGCGCTGCTTCAAACAGGCTGCCCTTGATGGTGCCGCTGAAATGCGCCAACTGGCGGGTGACTTCGCGCTTGGTCTGATTGACCGAATAGCCGTCGCCCGCGCGTTGGGCCGAGACTTGCAGCCCCGGCTCCGGTTGCAGGCTGAGCCCGTCGAATGGGCCGCTGCCGATGCGGTCGGCGGGACGGCGGAAGGTGACGACTACCTTCTGCCCGGCTTTAAGGGCGCGCGGATCATAAATGTCGGTCAGGGCATCGATGGCCTTGTTGGCCTCGGTCCGATCCACCCCGGCCTTGACCAGCAGGTCGAACAGGGTATCGCCGCGTCCCGCCGCCACCACCGTCTGAATCGGGTGGTTGGCCTCTTCTTCCGTTTCGAAATCAGACTTCAATTGGATCGAGGCCTGCTTTTGCAGGTCCATCTCCAATTCTTCGCCGGGGGGAGGAGTAAAGGCCGCCTGGGCTTCCTTTGCCTGTTCGTGCCGGTGCAGTCCCTTGATCGAGCCCACAACCACCAGCGCGCCGATGCCGATGCCGCCACAGATCAAGGCAATCCGCGCCGGGACCGAAGTCGGAAACCGCATGAACAATCCTCCCGCAAGTCGCGCTCTGACCGTCGAGCCGCCGTTGGCTGCCATCTTGAACCACCCCGCAATCCTTCGATTTAAGCGAAGGCCGCAAGACGTCTTATTAAGATGACCGAAAATCCATGGACGGCGCTGGCGCAATCCCGAACCTACCAGGATTGGTGCGCGCGACAGACGTTATGTCAGTCTTGGGTCCAAAAGGCAAGGAATGATCGGCTTTTCTGATTACCCTAATGGGCAAAGGCGATGATCAGATGATTGCACGATTATGCATTGACAGGCCTTGGTAACGGCAGTAGAACCCGCCCCTCGCTTGGGCCTGAGGGGCTAAGCGGGTCGGTTTTGAAAGATGTCGTTAAAGAGATCGGAAAAAATCGGAAAGTCGTGGTTGACATGGTGTCTATGACGCTGTA
>JASLCK010000020.1 GCA_030151865.1 Rhodospirillaceae bacterium
CGAAGTTCTTCTTCTGGGCGGCGCTCGGCAGTTCGCCGTTCAGCAGCAGATAACAGACTTCAAGATAATCGGAATGTTCGGCCAGTTGGTCGATCGGGTAACCGCGATGCAGCAGAACACCTTCATCGCCATCGATGTAGGTGATCTTGGATTCGCACGAACCGGTCGAGGTGTAGCCCGGGTCATAGGTGAAGTGACCGGTTTGGGAATAGAGCGAACGGATGTCGATCACCTTGGGACCGATCGACCCGGACAGAAGCGGCAACTCGTACGATTGACCGTTGCTGTTGTCGATAAGAGTGACAGAGTCCTTAGTGCCCGCTTCCGGGGCCTTCACGTTCTGCGTCATGTGGACCATTCCCTACTGGTTTATTGAAAACGGCCGCCCGCCGAAAAACCGGCGGGCGGAATGATATGCCCCCTCAGACCTCCACCACATCCTTGATCCGGGCCAGCGTCTCTGATTGACCCAAAATCTGCATTACTTCGAAGATCGGCGGCGACACCGTGGTGCCGGTCACGGCAGCACGCAACGGCTGAGCCAGCTTGCCCAGCTTCAGCTCGTTGGCTTCGGCGAATTGCCGCGCTTCTTCTTCCATCACATCCTGCCGCCAGTTTTGCAGCGCGGCAAGACGTTGTGCGAAGTTGGCGAGAACCT
Source organism: Rhodospirillaceae bacterium (assembly GCA_030151865.1). Classification (GTDB taxonomy): domain Bacteria; phylum Pseudomonadota; class Alphaproteobacteria; order Rhodospirillales; family Magnetospirillaceae; genus JASLCK01. Next base: position 659 of record JASLCK010000020.1, read on the forward strand.
TTTTGGAATTCTCATCCAGAAGTTTAGAGGCCTTCTCATCCAAAAGAAGGGGTCGAGCCCGGAAGAAGAAGGCAGAAGCCTCCGCCAGTTCCACCAGGGTCTTGGCGCGTTCCTTCAAGCCGGGCATGGCTTGCAGCAACACGGCGCGATCACCATCGGCGAGATCGCGCCCGATCAGGGCTGCGATTCGCGGGGCGACCAGATCGACCAGACGGGAATTGTCCGCCTGGCGGATATAATGACCGTTCAGGTTGGTCAGCTTGACCATGTCGAAGCGCGACGCCGAACGGCCGCAACCGTCCAGGTCGAACCATTCGATTGCCTGTTCAGTCGAAATGATTTCATCGTCGCCGTGGCCCCAGCCCAAGCGCAGCAGGTAATTGCGGATGGCTTCCGGCAAGAACCCCATATCGCGATAGGCTTCGGCCCCCAGCGCGCCATGGCGCTTGGACAGCTTGGCGCCGTCGGGACCATGGATCAGGGGAATATGGGCGAATTCCGGCACATCCCAGCCGCAAGCCTTGTAAAGCTGGATCTGGCGGAAGGTGTTGGTCAGATGGTCGTCGCCGCGAATGACGGTGGTCACGCCCATGTCGTGATCGTCCACCACCACCGACAGCATATAGGTCGGCGTACCGTCGGCGCGCAGCAGGATCATATCGTCCATCTGCTCGTTGGCGATGCGGACTTCGCCTTGCACGCGGTCGTTGACGGTGGTTTCACCGGTCCGCTCGGCCTTCAGGCGGACCACCGGGCGCACGCCTTCGGGGGCGTCCGATGCCGGGCGATCGCGCCAGCGGCCGTCATAGCGCAGCGGCAGGCCCTTGGCCTTTTGCTCGGCACGCATGGCGTCCAGTTCTTCGGGACTGCAATAGCAGTAATATGCCTTACCCTTGGCCAGCAGGTCCAAGGCCACCTCGGCATGGCGGGCGGCGCGCGAGAACTGCATGACGGGCTCGGCGTCCCAATCCAGTCCCAGCCAGTTCAGGCCGTCGAAAATGGCATCCACCGCGGCCTGGGTCGAGCGGACACGGTCGGTGTCTTCGATGCGCAGCAGGAACGTACCGCCGGTGTGGCGGGCGTAAAGCCAGTTGAAGAGAGCGGTGCGGGCACCGCCGATGTGCAGGAAACCTGTGGGAGAGGGCGCGAAACGCGTGACGACGGCCATTTGGGGAGAAAAACCTCATACTCCGTTGGAGCGGTCGGGGACCGTGTGTAGCATATTCCTTTGCTACATGCATATGGGGTTTGGGCAATTCTGTGCATCCTTTTGCGAAGAGCTTAGGCAAATTTTTTTCAAATGAGCGGGAACGCTGGATTCTCTGGCTGCCCGTCGCTCTGGGCTCGGGTATTTCCCTATATTTTTCAATGTCTTTCGAACCCGCCCGATGGATCGGTCCGGCATGGCTGGCGGTTGCCTTGATTTTAGCCGCTGCCTGGCGGCGCGAAATCGCCGGGTGGCTGCCGCTGTTGTTCGTGGCCGCCGCCGCCTTAGGCTTCACCCTGGCGGTGGAGCGGGCGCATCGGGTGGCGGCCCCGATTTTGGAGCGTTCGACCGGTTTTATCGCCCTGGAAGCCCGTATCGCCGAGGTCGAGCCGGTGGAAAGCGGCGAACGTCTGGTTCTGGACCAATTGGATTTGCCGCCGATTTCCGGCCCTGTTCCCACCAAGGTGCGGCTACGCATGCCCAAGGAGGCGACCGGCTTTCGCGCCGGGCAGCGGGTGGCTTTGCGGGCGATGCTGCTGCCGCCGCCCATGCCCGCCGCCCCCGGCGGTTATGACTTCGCCCGCGTTGCCTGGTTCAAGGGCATCGGTGCGGTGGGGTTTGCCATCAATCCCGTGACGGTTCTGGATCAGGGCAACCCGACGCCCGGTTGGACCGAAGAGGTAAGGCTGTGGATCGCCCATCAGCGCCATGCCCTGACCGGGAGGATCATCGCGGCCAGTGACCGGGACGGACTTGATTCGGGAACCGGAGCCACTGCCGCCGCCCTGATCACCGCCGAACGCGGTCCGGTTCCCGAAGCCGTGATGCAGGCCTATCGGGATTCTGGGCTGGCCCATATCCTGGTGATTGCGGGCATGCATATGAGCATGGTGGCGGGGCTGGTGTTTGTCGCCATTCGCGGTCTGCTGGCGGCGATCCCGCCCATCGCCTTGCGCTATCCCATCAAGAAATGGACCGCCGCCGCCGCCCTGGCGATCACGGCGGGCTATCTGGTGGTATCGGGTGCGCCGGTGCCGACCCAGCGGGCCTTCATGATGAACGGCATCTTTCTGCTGGCGGTGTTGCTGGACCGCGAGGCTTTATCGTTGCGCAGCATCACCTGGGCGGCGTTGGCGGTGTTGATCAGCCAGCCGGAGGCATTGGTGGGGGCCAGCTTCCAGATGAGCTTCGCCGCCGTCTATGCCTTGATTTCCGGGTACGAGGCTTTGGGGCCGCGTCTGGGGCAGTGGCGGCGCGATCATCACGGCTGGCTGGCGGAAGGCGGCTTCTATGTGCTGGGAATTTTGCTGACCACCCAGATTGCGGGCAGCGCTACGGCGCTTTACACCGCCTATCACTTCAATCGCTATGCCCTTTATTCCCTGTTGGGTAATGCCTTGGCCGTGCCGGTGGTGGGGTTCTGGGTGATGCCTGCCGCCTTGTTGGGTTTTGTGTTGCTGCCGTTCGGCCTGGATGGCTGGGGCTGGGTCTTGATGGGCCATGGCATCCAGACGGTGACGGCCATTGCCCAGGGGGTGTCGGGCTTGCCGGGCGCGGCCCTCGATCTGCCTGCCATGCCGGTGTCGGCAATGATCGTCTTTACCCTGGGCGGCTTTTGGCTGCTGCTGTGGAAGGGGCGTTGGCGGCTCTACGGTTTGGCAGGCATGGCGGCGGGGTTGTTGATGTGGGGGCTGCATGTGCCGCCCGATCTGATGATTGATGCGGGCGGCAAGGTGGCGGCGTTGCGCGATGCCGACGGGCGGGTCTGGGTATCGGGCCGGGTCGGCGGCAAGCGTGCGCGCGAAACCTGGATCAAGCAGGCCGGACAGGGCGATGACGCCCCGCTGTGGGAGGATTTTGACAGTCCCGACTTGGGGTGTGACAGCCTGGGCTGCATCTGGCGGCACAACGGCCATGTCGTGGCCCTGGCCCGTTACCCCGATGCGTTGGAGGAGGATTGCCGCGCCGCCGATCTGGTGATCGTGCCGCAGACGGTGCGTATGCGCTGCCCATCGGCCCAATTGCTGATCACCCGTCAGGATTTGCGCCAAGGGGGCGGGCATGTCTTCTGGCTGGAGGAGGGACGGCCGATTACGGGGCTCTCCGCCGCCCAGTGGCAGGGTGAGCGGCTGTGGAGCCATCCATTGCCGAGCTATTCCGTAAAGCCGCGACAATCCGGGGCCTCTAGCCGGACCGCATCCCCACCTGTTGCGTCCGCGCCCGTCCCCACAGCCGCGCCGTCCCAGTCCGATGCCGATGACGATCCGGTACAGCCAACCCCAAACCCGCCCCGGTCAGAGGCGGATGGGGAGTAATCAGCAGAGAAAGGGTGAGGATTAATAGCGGCGCAGCAGGCCGATCAGCTTGCCCTGCACCGTCACGCGGTCGGGGCCGAAGATACGGGTTTCGTACTTCTGGTTGGCCGGTTCCAGGGCGATGGAAGCGCCTTTGCGGCGCAGGCGCTTCAAGGTGGCTTCCTGATTGTCGATCAGGGCCACCACGATGGCGCCGTTTTCGGCATTGTTGCACGATTGCAAGATCACCGTGTCGCCGTCCAGAATGCCCGCTTCGATCATGGAATCACCTTCCACGGTCAGGGCGTAATGTTCGCCACCGCGCCCCAGCAGGGCGGCGGGCACCGGAACGGTCTCCGGCCCGCGCAGGGCTTCGATGGGGGTGCCTGCGGCAATCTTGCCGTACAGCGGCAGTTCGATACTGTCGGCGTCGCTGCCGATCACCGCGCCGCTGATGGCCGCTTTAAAATTGCCCTGAATGACATTGGGTGAAAAGCCCGCCTGGGCATCGGTCGACGTGGCAATCTCGTCCGGTTCGAACTGGATCAGATTATCCGGCAGCTTCAATACTTCCAGGGCGCGGGCGCGGTGTGGCAGGCGGCGGATAAAACCGCGTTCTTCCAATCCGGTGATCAGGCGATGGATGCCCGACTTGGACTTCAGGTCCAAGGCTTCCTTCATTTCGTCGAAGGACGGGGAAACGCCGGTGCTCTTCAGCCGCTGATCAATGAAGATCAGCAGTTCATATTGCTTGCGCGTCAGCATCTCGTTCTCCGGCTCCACTCAACCACTAGATATGGAACAAACCCGCAACACATCCCCTTGTTCTAGTTTAGTTCCTGTTTGCCGTCAAGCGGCATTGCAACTGTCATCTTCGCCAAAGGCGCGGAAAAGCAGGGGGAGTGGGGCGGAGGAGGGGATGGTGCGGCAAACAACCAGCGGATGGCTTTAAGTCGTCGCTGCCAGCGGATGGGATGATGCCGTTCAGGCGGCGTTGAATTCGCCCGATTTGCCGCCCGATTTGTGGACCAGGCGGATGTCGGTAATGTGCATGCCTTTATCGGCGGCTTTGCACATGTCATAGACGGTCAGGGCGGCGACCGAGACGGCGGTCAGCGCTTCCATCTCGACGCCGGTGCGGCCCGCCAGCTTGCAGGTGGCGATGATATCGACGGCGTTGCGGGCGGGATCACAGGTCAGTTGCACCTTGACCGAGGTCAGGGCCAGCGGATGACACAGCGGGATCAGATCAGGGGTGCGCTTGGCCCCCATGATGCCCGCCAATTGCGCCACGGCCAGCACGTCGCCTTTCTTGAAACCACCGGCCTGGATCAGCGCCATGGTTTCCGGGGCCATCAGGACGCTGCCTTGGGCGACGGCGACCCGTTCCGTCACGGTCTTGTCGGTGACATCCACCATGACGGCGTTGCCCTGGGCGTCGAAATGGGTAAAGCCGCCCATGACGTCAGGCCGCCGGATTGGTCAGCAGGGCGCGGGTGGCGTCCTCGACGTTGGTTTGGCGCATCAGCGATTCCCCGATCAGGAAGCGGCGCGCCCCACATTTGGCCATGCGGGCCAGATCGGCCGGGGTCTTCAGACCGCTTTCCGCCACCAGCACCCGCCCGGCGGGCAGCTTGGCCGCCAGCCGTTCGGTGATGGCGATGTCGGTCACCATGGTCTTCAGATTGCGGTTGTTGACGCCGATCAGCGGCGAGCGCAGGCCCAGAGCGCGGTCGAATTCGGCCTCGTCATGGACTTCGATCAGCACGTCCATGCCCAACTGCTGGGCCAGGCTTTCCATTTCGGCAGCCTGGGCGTCGGACAACGCGGCCATGATCAGCAAAATGCAGTCCGCGCCGAGGGCGCGGCTTTCGACGATCTGCCAGGGATCGACCATGAAATCTTTGCGCAGCGCGGGCATCGGCACGGAGGCGCGGGCGGCTTGCAGATAGGCGTCTTGTCCCTGGAAGTAAGGGGTGTCGGTCAGCACCGACAGGCACGATGCCCCGCCCGCCAGATAGGCCTTGGCCAGGGACGATGGATCAAAGTCGGGACGGATCAGCCCGGCCGAGGGCGACGCCTTCTTGATTTCGGCGATCAGGCCATAGCGGCCAGCGGCAACGGCGAGGTCCAGGGCAGCGGCAAAACCGCGCGGGGCGGGTTGCTGGGCAGCCAGGGCTTCCAGTTCGCGCAAAGACCGTTCGGCCTTGGCCTTGGCGACATGGGCGCGCTTGTCGTCGCAAATCTTGGTTAGAATATCGCTCACGCCTTGGCTTCCCGGTTGGTGATGTCGATCAGACGGTTCAAGGTCAGGTTGGCTGCACCGCTGTCGATGGCGTGCGCCGCCTGGGCCACACCCTGTTTCAGGTCGGCGGCTTTGTCCGACACCACCAGGGCGGCGGCGGTGTTCAGCAGCACGATATCGCGGTAAGCGCCGCGCTGACCATCCAGCAAAGCGCGCAGGGCTTCGGCGTTGACCTCAGCGTCGCCGCCTTTCAGGTCGGCCATGGCCGCTACCGGCAGTCCCGCCGATTCAGGGGTGATTTCGAAGCAATGGACCTTGCCGTCTTTCCATTCCGCCACATGGCTGGTGCCGGTGGTGGTCAACTCGTCCAACCCGTCGGACCCATGCACCACCCAGGCCCGTTCGGCGCCCAGACGGCCCAGCACCTCGGCCAGCGGTTCGACCCATTGCAGGGCGAACACGCCCATGACCTGGCGCTTGGCCCCTGCCGGATTGGCCAGCGGCCCCAGCAGATTGAAAATGGTCCGGGTGCCC
>JASLCK010000033.1 GCA_030151865.1 Rhodospirillaceae bacterium
GTTCCGTCAAGGTTTCCAGGGGATCATCCTCGTTGATCTGGCCCTGCTCATCCCCCAAACCATGGGCAATCATTTCGGGAATGCCGTTGAAGTCCGACACCTTCAGCACGCCGCCCAGGAATTGCTCCATCAGATCGCGGTCGGCATGGGACGGGATGCCGTTGACCGCCGCAAAGGATGGCATGGCCGACCCGGCCCCTTCCTCGACCGCTGCCGCGAAGGGAGGCAGATAGAAGTCATGAAGCCGGGTCGGGCTCATATCGGCGTTGTTGTAATCGCGCCCTCCTTCGGCAGCACCATACCCGGCGAAATGCTTCACACAGGCCAAAACACTGTCAGGACGAGACAGATCGCCGCCTTGCAGACCTCGGATCATGGCGCGGGCGATCTGGCTGCCCAGGTAAGGATCCTCGCCCGAGCTTTCGGCGATACGGCCCCAGCGCGGATCGCGGCCGATATCGACCATCGGCGAGAATACCCAGTTGATGCCGCTGGCACTGGCTTCCCGTGCCGCCGTGCGGGCCGTGTTTTCCACATGATCCAAATCCCAAGAACACGACAAGGCCAAGGGGATGGGGAACACGGTCTGGTGACCATGAATGACGTCAAAGGCCAGCAGCAGCGGAATCCCTAAACGGGATTCCTTGACGGCTACGTCCTGAATACGACGCAACCCTTCGGGACCGTTGACGCCAAAGGAAATCTTGTCCAACCCGCCCAACACACCACCAGCCAGACCGGCGCGAATATCCTCGGCACGGTTATCATCCATCGGGACATTGGTGGTCAGCAGGTTCATCTGCCCCAGCTTTTCCTGAAGCGTCATCTTCGCCATCAAAGCGTCGATAAAGGCAGCCATGGCGCGGGGGTCGGTCTTGGTCGTCATGCGGTCCATCCCATTTGGCGGCGCTCAGGCGCCGACTGTCATTCTTTCTCCATCGTCGCCCGGTGGGGAAAAGAGTCAAGCCGCCCTGATAGGGAAAGATCGATCACAGCCGCATTTCTTGAAGATCAATAGGTTGTCGCGTGGGAAAGGCCCAATCTCCCCACGCCACGAACCCGATCCCTTGATCCAAGGGTTGGCTATTGGGGGGAGGGTGAGCCGCCCCTCCTTCCTCCCGCCTAACCCTGACGCACTGTCTTCAAGAAGCGCTCCACCTCCTGCGACAGACTGGACGAACTGCCCGCCAGTTGGGTGGCCGCTGTCAGCATATCGCCAGCCGCAACACCGGTTTCTCCGGCGGCATGGCTAACGCCGCTGATATTGCTGGTGACATCCTGGGTGCCGACTGCCGCCTGTTCGATATTGCGGGCGATTTCGTTGGCCGCCGCGCCCTGTTCCTCGACCGCGCCTGCAATAGCGGTGGCGATCTGGTTCATCTCGACAATCACCTTGCCGATGGCGTCAATGGCCTCGACCGACTGGGCGGTGGCATGCTGGATATCTAGGATTTGCTGGCTGATTTCCTCGGTCGCTCGCCCGGTCTGGGTTGCCAGACTTTTGACTTCCGACGCCACCACGGCAAAGCCCTTGCCCGCCTCACCCGCACGGGCTGCTTCGATGGTGGCGTTCAGAGCCAACAGGTTAGTCTGACTGGCGATGTCATTGATCAGATTGATCACTTCGCCAATCTTTTGCGATGCCTGCGACAAGCTTTGCACCTGGGCATGGGTTTCCTCCGCCTGATGGACCGCCCTACCGGCGATTTCGGTAGATTTCGCCACCTGCTTGGCAATCTCAGTGATCGAAGCCGACAATTCTTCCGTCGCACTGGCAACCGTTTGCACGTTGGCAGATGCCTGTTCCGCCGCCGCCGCGACATTGGTGGATTGTCGGCTGGTCTGTTCTGCCGTAGCCGACAAGGCCTGGGACGACGATTTGACCTGTTCGGCAGCCGTTGACACCGACTCGACAATACCCCCAACGCTGGAACGGAAGGCTTCCGCCAGCCTGTTCAGGCCTGTCTTCCGATCCTCGGCGGCACGCTGTTCAGCGGCACGGGCATCGGCCTCCATCTGCCGGGTACGGATGATGTTCTCGCGGAACACTTCCATGGTTCCAGCGATCAAACCAATTTCATCCCTGCGTCCGATCCCGAAAATAGTTTTGTCGGTATCGCCCGCCGACAAAGCCTTCAAGCTTTCCACGGCTTGAACCAGCGGTTTGGCGATGTTCTGGCTGCCGATCAGATATCCCACGGCCACACCAAGCAAGACCCCGCCGATGGCAAAGGACATCATTTTGATCTGCGCGGTTTCCGCCAAAGCGACACCTCGGTTGGCTGCCTTGGTGCCTTTGGCATCATAATAGTTGGCCAACCCTTCCGAGGTATCCAGCAAGCGGGTTGCCAAAGCCCGTCCCGTCAGGACGGACTGATAGATGATCTTGCGCGCCTCGTCCAAAGCGACATCACTGCTCCGCTTATCGGCTTCGGCCAAAGTAGCGTTCACGTTGACCAGATAATTTTGATATTCGCTGCGCAATTGGACCAGCATGGACTTCTCGTCTGGCGTAGCAGCCGCTTCGATATCCGCCAATAATTTGGCCGCGGTTTCTTTGCGGGTTTCCACGCCTTCGCGCAGGCTTTTGATATTTTCAGGAGACGGATCCAGACCGGCCCGATACTCGCCCCGATTCAGGACGATGGCGATCTGGCTCATCCGCGCCGCCTTCAATGCCAGACTGTCGGCGTCGTCGATATCCTTGCCAGCCTGGCCCAACAGACCAAGATTGGTATAGCCAACCCAACCGACCAGACCGGTCACAGCCGCCATGAACACAACCAAGATGATCAGTTTTTTAAGGATTGAGAGGTTTTTCATGACCCAACCTCCTGGAAGATCGAATTTCTTCCTGTCTTGAGAGATCCCCGCCCCAAATCTGGAATAACGAAATTAATGATAGAAAATGAGAATGACTAAATCTCTATAACTGACCTCATAATTTCTGTAATCTTTTGATGTTAATAATTTTAAATAGATAGAACTCTGGATTTTCAAACCAAGACACAAGTCATACTGTTCGCATACAGTACGCATTTATCTATTCCCTGTGGATTATCAGGCTTTATCATCATCCTTAATATGATAATAATTATTAATATCAATAAATAGGCAGGGTTTTCTAGCTTCGCAAGGCAAAATCTTTGTCGATGCGCATACCTCTCCCCATCGGCTTCGACCAATCGCAGGGGACCAAAGCCATAGGTGCGGCAGTAATAGAGGATAGAGACGTCTTGCACATTCTTCCGCTAGGATTTCTGACAAAGTCTTGCAGAGAGGGGGCGGGATGGCTCAGACGGATAGACACAGCCCCATGGCGCTGGTGGTAGATGACAACGAGGTCACGCGCAAACTGATCGGCGCATTGATGCGCCGTCTTGGCTATGCAGTGGCAGACGCCAAAGATGGACTGGAAGCCGTCAGCGCCGTGGCGCAAAACCACTTTGACTGCATCTTGATGGATATCGATATGCCCCGAATGACCGGCCTTGAAGCGACGCGGGCCATTCGCGCCATGCCGGGTAAGATCGCTCAGGTGCCGATCATCGCCATCACTGCCCGCACCCGTCCAGAAGAAGTGGATGAATGCCGTGACGCCGGAATGGATGGCCACCTGGGCAAACCAGTCGTGGTTGCCGATCTCGATAAAACCCTAACAGCGGCGCGTACCCTGCGGGCTTGAAGCCTTTTCCGTTCAGGCTGCGCACAGACGGTCTGGGGGAAAGCGCATAGTCACACTGGTGCCGGCCCCAACTTCACTCACCAGTGTCAAGGTGCCGCCGTGCAAGGCCATGAAACGACGGCTGAGCGGCAACCCCAACCCCGTACCGCCGTGTTTACGGGCTACCATGATGTCGCCTTGCTCGAACTCCTCCATCACCTTGTCTTTGGCTTCGGCGGAAATACCGCATCCGTTGTCGGACACCATAACCGACAAGCCCTCTAGCCCCAATTGCACGGCAATGACGATCTTGCCGCCCGCCGGGGTGAACTTCAGAGCATTAGACAACAGATTGAGCACGATCTGACGCACCAGCCGGGAATCGGCATGGACCTGCGGCCAAGCCCCCTCCGCCAGGGGATTGAGAATAATTCCACGGGCCTGGGCGCTGTCGGCCACCATTTCCAGGCAGGATTCCAGCAGGGGCCGCAATTCCACATCCTCCTCGACCAGATGGAAGCGGCCAGCCTCTACCTTCGAGAGATCCAGAACGTCATTGATCAGGGCCAGCAAGTGCGTGCCCGCGGAAAAGATATCTTGCGCATATTCGGCGTATTTGGCGACCCCAACCGGTCCCAGCATCTCTTCCTTGATCATCTCGGAAAAACCAAGGATAGCGTTTAGCGGCGTCCGCAGTTCGTGGCTCATGCTGGCCAGAAACCGGCTCTTGCGATGATTGGCTTCTTCCGCCGCCTGCTTGGCCAGCACCAGTTCATGCTCCAGGCGTTTGCGTTCCACCGCATAGAATAAAGAACGATAGATCAACAGGCCATCACCTTGGCCTTTGACCAAATAGTCCTGAGCGCCGGCATGCACGGTTTCCAGTGCGAAATCAGCATCGTCATAGCCAGTGCAAACCACCACCGCCACCTCTGGTGCGGCTTTTTGCACCCGCGCCAAGGTCGGGAAGCCGGTAGAATCCGGCAGCGACAAATCCAATAAGATGACATCAAAGCGCTCAGGCGCGCCCAGTTCGGCCAAAGCTTCGCCCAAAGTGGTGACATGGAAAAGCTGGACCGGGCCCAGATGACTGACCTCTTCCAGCAACAGGCCAATCAGACGAGCGTCCCCCGGATTATCCTCGACGAACAATACACGTAGGGTGGGGCGTCCAGATGGGGACATAAGTCGGCTCGTTCGCAACATCGGACCCAAATGGTCCAACCGATATTACGATAATAACATGGAAGTTGTTTCCACGCCCGAAAGAAAACGGCCGACCCTGTGGAGCAGGATCGGCCGGGCGTCTTTTTGGGAAAGACGGTTTTACTTCACCGGAGTTTCCGGATAGGCCAGTTCATGGCGAGCGCGCCATTCGGGGGCCACGTAATTGATGATGATCGACTTGCGCACACCACCAATCTTACGGGGCTCGACGCCATGCCAGGTGTCTGTACCGGGAATGAAGATCAGGCCGCTATTGAACGGGCTGGGCGCACGGTGCAACCACTTCTTATCGCCGTCGTAAACGTCGGTGCCCCAATCGTCGCTGCCTTCACCCTTCGAGAGATAGATCAGCATGGTGTACTGCTTGACGCCGATATCAGTATGGGGCTCCAGCCAGAAACCATCGGTATCCTGGCAATATTCCAGGCGCAGATTGGTACCGGTCAGATCAATCTTGCATTCCTTTTCGATCATCGCGACGGTTTCGGGCGACTGGAACGCTTCGGCCAGAGCACGCGTGGCCGGGAACTTGGCCTGGGCTTCGGCATTAAAATAATAGCGGGTGTTGTTGTTGGTTTCCCGACGACCGTTGAAAACCAAACCACTCGGCGCAGGGACCGGCAAGACGTGCAACGCCTCGGCCTGATCGAGGGGAAGGATATCCTTCATCAGCCAATGCCGATAGGGATCGGTAACCCGGGTGCTGCGATCGAGCGCACTCAGAAAGCTCTTTTGATCATCCCGCGCTTGCGAGACGGCAGACGATGCCGAGGTCATATTGCGCCTCAAAGTAAAGTGAAAGCGGCTCATCATAGTGAAACTGCGCTTGGGTTTAAACACCCTTATACCCTTTGTTGGTATTCAACGGTATGAGAAGCGCCTCCTTCTCTTTGCCCCTCCCTTGACGCAGCCCCCAAGCGGGCCGAAATATCACTATGGCGGTGCCCTGTGGGCCGCCGGTCAAGGGTGCCGCTAGGCGGACCCAAGGCCCCCTTCGCTCGCTTTATTTAAGGAGCACGCCGTCCCATGACCCGCGTTTCCGTTTTCAACAGCCCCCTTTTACTTGGCTTCGACCATTTCGAACGGGTGCTGGACCGTATTTCCAAAAGCTCGGCCGAAGGGTATCCGCCCTACAATATCGAGCAGATCGGCGAAGATGGTTTGCGTATCACCCTGGCCGTTGCCGGTTTTTCCATGGATGATCTGACGGTCGCCGTCGAAGACAACCAACTGATCATCCGCGGCCGCCAGGGCGAAGACGACCCAAACCGTATTTTTCTGCATCGGGGCATCGCCGCCCGCCAGTTCCAGCGCAGCTTCGTGCTGGCCGAAGGCATCGAAGTGCGCGGCGCCACTTTGGACAACGGTTTGCTGAATATCGATCTGCAACGCCCGCTGCCCGAAAACCGGGTGCGAACCATCAAGATCGAAAAAGCCAGCACACATCGCGGCGGAACCATCATCGAAACCGACAAGGCCCGATGATCGTTTCCCATAAACGGGGAGACAGCAGCATGAACAACGAACTGTTCAGCCTGAACCGCATCATGTCGGCCCGCGACTTTGCCGCCTGGGGCCAGGATGATGTCGCCTATATCAAAGCCGTGCGCATCAACGATCAGATCGGCTGGTCGATCCACAGCGCCGACGGCAGCAATCTGGGGCTGGCCGATGACCGAGACAGCGCTTTCGCCGCAGTTTTGCAAAACGAGATGAACCCGCTCAGCGTCCATTGATGGGCCAAAACGGGACGCGAAGCAAAAACGGCGGCCCGCTTGGGACCGCCGTTTTCATTTAAGAACCGCTTGGCTTGGATCAGGCGGCGCGGCTGGCCGGAGATTCGGTCAACAGGGCGAACAACCCTTCCGCCGTATCGGTCCCCCGCAGCTTTTCGCACACGCCCTTATCGCGCAGCAGGCGCGACACCCGGGCCAGCGCCTTTAAATGATCAGCCCCCGCCGATTCAGGAGCCAGCAGCAGGAAAATCAAATCCACCGGCTGTTCGTCGATAGATTCAAAGTTAATCGGCCGTTCCAGCCGGGCGAACAGGCCATAGAGCCGGGGCAGCGACGCCAGCTTGCCATGGGGAATGGCGATGCCATTGCCCACCCCGGTGGTGCCGAGCCGTTCACGCTCCAGCAGCACATCGAAAATGGCCCGTTCTTGCAGTCCGGTGATTTCCGCCGCGCGACGGGCCAGTTCCTGCAAGGCTTGCTTCTTGCTGGTGGCCCGCAGATTCGGCACAACGCTTTCCGGGCTGATCAGGTCAACGATTTCCATGACATATCCTCATGGGTTACTGCCTTGCCCCAAGGGGAAAGGCACCAAAGGGTCCGAACCGCGCGGATTTCGCGCTGACTGGACACCAGGGGCCGCCGTTTTTGGACACACCCCTCCAAAAAATAGGCAGGCCTACAGCCGTCGCACTGGCGACGATCCGTAAAGGGCGGGACAATAGGCCCCACCCCTTGCCAAGTCAAGCCGACTAAAGACGTGGCTTTGGTCATGCCTGAACTCAAGCTCCCATCATTTTCTCGCGACGGCGCTGCACCGAAGACGGAATGCGCATGGCTTCCCGATATTTGGCGACGGTTCGCCGGGCGATATCCACACCGTCGGCTTTCAAAATTTCGACGATGCGATCATCTGATAGGACATCTTGGGCGGTTTCGTTGTCAATCAAGGTCTTGATACGATGGCGCACCGCTTCCGCCGAATGAGCCTC
>JASLCK010000054.1 GCA_030151865.1 Rhodospirillaceae bacterium
TGTCGGCCATTCTCTATAAAAACGTCCTGATCACGGGGGCTGCGCACCGCATTGGGCGCACCGTGGCGCTCGCCTTGGCCAAGGATGGCTGGGGGGTGGCGGTTCACTACAACCACTCTTTCGAAGCCGCACAACGGCTGGTGGACGAGATCGAGGCCGTGGGCGGCCGTGCTGTAGCCCTGCCCGCCGATCTTGCCAAGGAAGACGATGTCTGGACCCTGGTTCCCAGTGCGGTCGAGGCGTTGGGACCGCTGGGCGCGCTGATCAACAACGCGTCGCTGTTCGAACACGACACCCCGATGACCACCACCCGGGCGTCGTGGGATGCCCATATGGAAACCAATCTGCGCGCGCCCTTTGTGCTGACCCAGTCGTTCGCTGCGCAATTGCCCGAAGATTCCGATGGCGCGGTGATCAACATCATCGACCAGCGCGTCTGGAACCTGACCCCGCATTTCACCACCTACACGCTCAGCAAGGCGGGTTTGTGGACATTGACCCAAACCCTGGGAATGGCGCTGGCCCCGCGCATTCGCGTCAACGCCGTCGGCCCCGGCCCGACCCTGCCCAGCCCCCGGCAATCCCAGGAACAGTTTGATCGCCAGTGCGATTCCATGCCCCTGAAGCGCGGCACCACCCCGGAAGAGGTGGCTGACGCGGTGCGGTTTCTGATCAATGCTCCGGCCATGACCGGGCAAATGATCGCGCTCGACGGGGGGCAGCATCTGTGCTGGGCTCCGGCGGGCAATACTCCCGAGGAATAAGCAGCATGACCAACGCAAAGGTCGTCCAGCCCCTGCAATTCGCCGACGCCCGCAATTCCCTGCGGCACGTCTTCATCCGCGATCTGACCTTGTCGGCCAGCATCGGCATTTACGGCCATGAAAAGGAACACCGCCAGAGCATCCGCATCAATGTGGATCTGGCCGTGCGCGAAGGCGACATCTCCGCCGTCGATGACGATATCAGCAATGTCGTGTGTTACGAGGAAGTAGCCACCCGTATCCGCCGTCTGGTGGATGGCGGTCATGTCAATCTGGTGGAAACCCTGGCCGAGCGCATCGCTGCCCTGTGCCTGCAAGACCGCCGGGTGCGTCTGGCCCGCGTGCGCGTCGAAAAGATGGAAGTGTTCCCCGACGTCACCAGCGTCGGCGTGGAAATCGAACGCGTTTCGCCGCTCCCCTGATTCCAAAAAAATCAGGGCCTTGCGGCCATAAATAATACGGGGCGGGGGCTCGACACCCCCGCCCCGTGTCATGTCTGGCGCATCAAACCTTTTTAAAGAAAAGGGGAGCCCATCACCACCCAACACAGCACACACCTGGAATATGCATCATTAAATAAGCTGTATCATCAAAAGTTGCATGTCTGCTACCATACGGCACTCCATAGCCGCTCCTTTGGAAAAGATGCGACATGTTCAAAATCAAAAAAATATCCCATAAGTTGTCAGCCCTGATCTTGACTGGGGTCGTCGGCATGATTTTGCTGGCTGTATTTGGCCTGTCGCAGCTTCACTCAGCGATGCTTGAGGACCGCAAGGTGGTTGTTCGCCAGACGGTGGAAGCGGCAACGTCGATTGCCCGATATTATTACGACCAAACCACCACAGGGGCCTTATCCGAAGATCAGGCCAAGGACTTGGCGAAGAACGCCTTGCGGGCTTTCCGCTATGGCGATGGCAATTATCTGTTCGTCTATAATAAAGACGGCATCGTGCAGATGCATGCAGACCGCTCCCGCGAGGGGATGAACCGCATGGGGGAAACCGACCCGGCGGGCACCCCCTATGGGCGCCTTTTGGTTGAGAATGCTCTGGCTGGCGGCGGCTACACCCATTACCTGTCGGCAGGCAAGGGCACCGAACGCACTTTGCCGAAAATTTCCTACAGCACTTACTTCCAACCCTGGAACTGGGTGATCGGCACGGGCGTCTACGTTAACGATATCAATGAGATGTTCTGGCAGAATGTCTTGCTGCATTCCTTGGGCATCGCCGCAATCATCGCGGTTCTGGCCCTGGTCGGCATGCGTTTGGGCGGTCAGATCGGTCGGCCCATCGTCAGTATGACCCAGGCCATGGAAAATATGGCTGGTGGCGATTTATCCGTCACCATTCCCGCCACCGACAACCAAAGCGAAATCGGGGCGATGGCCCGTGCCATGGCTGTTTTCAAAGACGGTCTCATCCAGGCGCGCCATCTGACGGCGGAACAAGAGGCAGCCCGCGCGGCCCGCGAAAACCGCGCCGCCGCCATTGAACGGCTGACCGAGGACTTTCAGCGCCAAGCCATGCAGGCCTTGGAGACCGTCAATCAGGCCAGCGCGAAGTTGGAAGACAGCGCAAAAACCATGTCTGCCGCAGCCGAGCAAACCAGCCATCGCGTCGTCACCGTCAGCGGCATCACCCAACAGGCTTCCAGCAGCGTACAGAGCGTTGCCAGCGCTGCCGAGGAACTGTCTGCATCCGGCAGGGAAATCGGCCGTCAGGTCGAGCAGTCCAGTCTGGCCGCCGAGGCTGCCGCCGAGGAAGCCCAGCGCAGCACCCAGACCGTGCAAGGTTTGGCGGAAAGCTCGGCCAAAATCGGAGCCGTGGTCAGCCTGATCAACGACATCGCCAGCCAGACCAATCTGTTGGCCCTGAACGCTACCATCGAGGCGGCGCGCGCCGGTGAAGCAGGCAAGGGCTTTGCCGTAGTGGCGGGCGAGGTCAAGAACCTAGCCAACCAGACCGCGCGCGCGACCGAGGAAATCACCAGTCAGATCGGATCGGTACAAAGTGCGACGGACGAAGCGGTGCATGCCATCAACGCCATCGTCTCGCGGATTGGCGAGATCAACCAGATTGCCAGCGCCATCGCCGTTGCGGTCGAACAACAAGCCGAAGCCACCGCCGAAATCGCCCGCAACGTTCAACAGGCCGCGACGGGAACCAACGAAATCAGCATCAATATGGGCGATGTCAGCCGTGCCGCCAGCGCAAGTGATGGCGCGGCAAAGCTGACGTTCACCTCGGCCCAGTCTTTGGCGCGCGAATCGGAAAACCTGCGCACCCTGGTCGGGCATTTTCTGGAAAACGTACAGAAGGTTTAGCAAAGGACGGGGCGGACCATTGGCTTAAGCGGGTTCCGCCCCCTAATAAACGCCCCGCCCGTTCAGGAACGCCGCATATTTGCGGTCTTCCGTCAGGATATGGCTGATCACCCAATTCTTCAGCAAGGTGGCGGCGTCCTGACTGACGATCTCGGGCGCGGTGCAAAGCTGGCCGCGCAAGGCCTCGGCCTGTTCGATCAGATAACGATGCTTTTCCTTATGGGCGTCCAGGCCGGGATAGCCGTAACGTTCCATCAGCAGTTCCTCTTCCCGGAAGTGATAGCGGGCATAATCCACCAAAAAGCCGTAAGCTTCGGCGATATCTTGTTCGGTGCAGCCATTCTTGATGGCGCTGAACAGGGTGTTGGCCCGCACGAACAGGTTTTTATGGTGGTTGTCGATGCGCTGAATATTGACGCTGAACTCGTCATGCCAGCGCGCTTCCAACAGTTCGGATCGGCCGGTTTCCATGACGCAGGCATGCATGCGCCGTTCATAGATTTCCAACAGCTTCCAGCGCATGACCGG
>JASLCK010000075.1 GCA_030151865.1 Rhodospirillaceae bacterium
ACGCCGACGGCAACCACGGCGAACCCAATCAGCACGCTGGGCGTCAGGGCTTCATCGAACAGCGCCCAGGCCATCACGGCCGTGACCGGCGGGGTCAGATAGAACAGGCTGGCGACGCGGGCCGCCTGACCCTGGCGGATCAGCAGGAACAGAAGGAAAATCGCCCCCACCGACAGCACCAGCACCAGCCAAGACAGGGCAAAGACGAACTGCCCGTTCCAGGTCACCTGCATGTCTTCGGTAGCATAGGCCATGATCAGCAGAACGATGCTGGTGGCCCAATATTGGATGGCCGCGCCGGTGCGCAAATCCATCGATCCGCAATGGCGCTTTTGATAAAGGGTGCCAATGGTGATCCCGGCCAGCGCGCCGAGGGCCCATAAAACCGCTTCCGGCCCGCCTTCCAGGCTGATCTTTCTCGACACCACCAGCAAGACGCCGACCAGCCCCAATCCCAGCCCCAGCCATTGCCGGGGGGCGACCCGTTCGCCAAACAGGCGCGGCGCCACCGATGCCGTCAGAAGCGGCTGAAGCCCGACGATCAGCGCCACCAGCCCGGCCCCCATGCCGTGGGCGATGGCGGCGAACACCCCGCCCAGATAAGCGGCATGCACCATCAGACCGGCAAAGGCGATGTGGGCGGCTTCTTTCCAGGTGGACGGCCAACGGCATTTGGCCGCCAGCCCCAGCAAGGTCAGAATGCTGGCCACCGACGCAATCCGCAAAAACAGGAAGGTGAAGGGCGGGGCATAGGGCAGCCCCAGTTTCGCTCCGATGAAGCCAGTGCTCCACAACAGGACGAACAGGGCGGGGGCGATGCGCTGAAAGGCGCTGGCGGCAGTGGCGTTGGCGTTCATGGGGGGAAATCCTGGCGTCTGCGTCAGGTTTCTGCAAGAGTGCATTGCGACGCGGCAGGTTTTTATTCCCCTAAGTTTGGTCGGGATATGAAAGGAAAGCCGATGAAAAGCGTTCTTGCCATCCGCCATGTGCATTTCGAGGATTTGGGCCTGCTGGGCGATGTCCTGGCCGAACGCGGCTGGCAAATCACCTATCACGATGCTGCCAGCGGTCCCCTGGATGCCGCCGCCGCCGATGCGGCCGATCTGCTGGTGATCCTGGGCGGCCCCATCGGGGTTTACGAAGACGACATCTATCCGTTCCTGAGCGGTGAAATCGCTGCCGCCCAACGACGGCTGACGGCGGGCAAGCCGACCATTGGCATTTGCCTGGGGGCGCAGATCATGGCCCGTGCTTTGGGGCAAAAGGTCTACCCCAGCGGGGTCAAGGAAATCGGCTGGGGTGAGTTGACTTTAAGCGATGCCGGGCAAACCTCGGTCCTGGCGCCGCTGGCCGGTCATCCGGTGCTGCATTGGCATGGCGACACCTTTGATCTGCCCGCCAATGCGGTCTTGTTGGCCTCGACCGCGCCGGTGCCTCATCAGGCGTTCGCCATCGGTGCGCACGCACTGGCGCTGCAATTCCATCTGGAAGCCAAGCCCGAAGCGTTGGAGCAATGGTATGTCGGCCATGCCTGCGAAATCGCCGTTACCCAGGGAGTGGATGTGCCGATGCTGCGCCGTCAGGCTGAACGGCATGCCGCCGCCCTGCAAGCCCCGGCCCGTCAGGTGTTTTCCACTTGGCTGGACGGGTTGCATAAGGTTTCCTAAGGGCTTGCTGCGAACAGTTTGCATGGGCGGCATGGCTGCCTTGGTGAAATGACACGGGCTTCCTTTGCCATTCCGGGTTACCTCACTAGAGACGCGTGAGAACCCTGGATTGGTAAAGGAAGCGCCTTGGCCCCGTCCCCGGCTTTTCTCAAATTATATGGTGATCTGCCCCGCCAAGGGGTGGGTACGGATTGGTGCACGCGTGAGGCGATTCATCGCCTGCCGCCGTTGCGCAAACCCCCCGCCATTCTGGATCTTGGCTGCGGCTCTGGCCGTCAGACCATGGTTCTGGCCCAGCATTTCCGCAGCCCGATCGAGGCGGTGGATCATTGCCAACTGTTTCTGGATCAGATGATGGATGCCGCCAAGGCGTCGGGCGTTGATGAATTCATCCGCCCGCGCTGCGACAATTTCCGCCGTCTGCCCGATCAGCCCGCCAGTTATGATCTGGTGTGGGGCGAAGGGGTGGCCAACCTGCTGGGGTTCGCCACCGCCCTGCGCACCTGGGGGGCGTTGCTGCGCGGTCGCGGCATCATGGTGCTGTCGGAACCGACCTGGCTGTCGTCGCGGCCATCGGCCCAGGCCGAAGCTTTCTGGCGTGCCGCCTATCCTGAGATGACCGATATTCCCGGCAATCTGGAAACCGCCAAAAAGAATGGCATGGCCGTTTTCGACCATTTCGTTCTGCCCAAATCGGCGTGGTGGGATGAATATCTGGGGCCGCTGTCGCGTCAGGCGTCGGCTTTGCGCCAGGCGGGCGAGGATGATCCCGAACTGGGCGGTCTGATCGACGACGCTTTGGACCGGATTTCCCTGTTCGAACGTTATGGCGACAGCTTCGGTTATGTCTTCTATCTGATGCGCCCGGCCTGAACAGGGTTGTAAAGGTCGGGGCGCGGCGCATATGGTGGGCATATGGCCTATGCCGCACTGCGGCTTGACGCTATGCCGTACCGCGGCTTGACGGCGGTTGCGGCTTGTCGGAGAGTGGCGGCGTTTGGCCCGTCCCTGAAGACTCTGCCCCATGAAGGAGCCTTATGCTCACCCAGGACGAAATCGACGACAGCTTTGAAACCCACTTTCGCCAGAAAGCGGAGGAGCTGTCGGATTCCACGCTGGCCGAAATCATGGGCAACATGCGGGTACTGCGTCAGTATGCGCCGCCGTCGCTGGCCGCGTCGCGCGCCCGCGATATTGTCGGCGCGATTATCCAGGCCCGCCAGGACGCCATTGTCGATGCCGCCCAGGCTGCACTGACCCCGTTGGGGCCGCAACCCAAATCATCCGCCGCCAAAAAGGCCGAGGCCGAGGGCGAGGATGCCCCCGACGCTGACGCCGATGGGGGCGAGGATGCCGCCGCTGCATTGCAGGATGCGCCGTCGCCGCTCAGTCTGTCCGATATTCCCCCCGCTGTGATGCCGGGCCTTGGCCTGCTGGGCGATCAGCCCGATGCCGAAGCCTTGCAGGATGCCGCCCGCGAACAGGCGATGGCGCAGGATTTTGCTCCCCAAGATTATGCCGGGGATGTTGACGCCGCGTCAGAGCAGGGCGCGGGCGATGACGTCGCGTTTGGTGAAGACGAGGGGGCTCCCCCGGCTGCGGTCGGCGATGCCGGCGCGGCGGATTTCCCGCCCGAAGTTTTCCCCACCCTGGAATTGCAGGACCGTCCCCGCCACACCAAGCTGTGGCTGGCTTTGGGGGCGGTGGCCCTGATCGGGCTTTTGGTGTTGGCGGGGCTATTCCTTGGCGGGCAGCCGAGCCAGTAAGGCATCGGTCCAGGCGGGCGGCAAGGCCGCCAGCAGCCAGGCCGACAAGGCCATTGGCCAGGGATAGGCGATGCGGGCGCGGTTGGCGGCAATGCCCCGCTGCATCAGGCGCGCAGCATCCTTTGTTTCCATCAAGAACGGCATGGGAAAACGGTTTCGCGCCGTGATCCGGCTTTTGACGAAGCCCGGACAGATGACGCTGACGCCGATATTGTCGGCGGCCAGTTGTCCGCGCAACCCTTCGCCCCATACCCGCGCGGCGGCTTTGCTGGCGCAATAGGCCGGGGCGCTGGGCATGCCGCGAAAGCCCGCCAGCGACGCCATGATGGCGATTTGCCCACGACGACGCGGCCGCATCCGGGCGATGGCGGGCAGCACCGTGTTGGCCAATCCGTCGATGTTGGTGGCGAAGATGGCGCGGGTGGTCTCGGCTTCCCCTCGGCCATCGCTTGCGCTGGTGCCGCCGGAAATTCCGGCATTGGCGATCACCAGATCCAAGGGGTGCGTCTCATCACAGTGCTCGATCCAGTCTTGCATCAAGGTGGCATCGGTGACGCTGATTACCTTGGCGTGGGTTTCGGCCCCCTGGCGTCGGCAGGCGGCGGCGGTTTCGTCCAGGCGCTGGGCGTCGCGGCCTGACAGGAACAAAGTCGCGCCGGGGCGGGCATAGGCCAGGGCCAGGGCTTCGCCCAGGCCGCTGGATGCGCCGGTGATGAGGATGGAAGACGGGCTCACTGGTTACGGTCCTCGTCATCGAGAATGGCCCGCAAGGGGCTATAAAGCGGCGGAATGTCGTGGCGGGCGGTGGACCAGATCAACTCGGCGTCCACCGAATGATATTCGTGCACCAGGATATGGCGCATTTCGGCCATTCGGCTCCACGGCACTTCAGGGTGTTGCTGCTGGACTTCATAAGGCAAACGGTTGGCTGCCTCGCCGATGATCTCAAGATTGCAGACAACCGCATCGACGCTGCGTTCGTCGTCGCAAAAATCCTGTTTGCCGATGCCGTGGGTATAGCGGTTGATCCGCTCGATGGCGTCCAGCATGTCTTCGATCCGAACGCGCCAGTCTTTCAAGGACATTCTGTCCCTCCCTTTTATGTCTTTGTATCTTTTGCCGTTCATTTTCGCGCTTTTGCGTCTTGGCGTCGAGAGCCAGACGCACCGGCAAAGACACGATGTGCGTTTTCTTGGTAAATGGACAATCCTTGACTTGGCGTCAGAAAAGTGACACTATAATAACCGTGAGAGGGAAAGTCCTCCCACTGAATAGCCGCCGTACATGCCTTTACGGTGACTGGGCTCCGGACCACATGATCAGTGGTTCGATCCTAGAAAAGAAGCGAGACGGGGCCGCTCCATCAGTGAGCGGCCCTTTCGTCTTGTATTTTTATTGTCTGTCTTTCGGCTCTTGTATCGCGCTGGGCTCTGGTGCACCTTTTGGCGCGGGTTTTTCTGGATTTCTGATGATGGTTGAAACATTGGTTCTTGCGGCGTCGGACGACGCCATCGCCAAGGCGGCCCAGGTGCTGCGCGACGGCGGTCTGGTGGCCTTGCCGACCGAAACCGTTTATGGCCTGGGGGGCGACGCCACCAACGACCGCGCCGTTGCCGCGATTTTTGCCGCCAAGAACCGCCCGACCTTCAATCCGCTGATTTCCCATGTGCACGATCTGGCCGCCGCCGAGAAGCTGGCGGTGCTGGATGACCGAGCCCGCGCCCTGGCGGCGCGCTTCTGGCCCGGTCCACTGACTATGGTGTTGCCGCGTCGAGCCGATGGCGAAGCGATATCGCTTCTTGCATCCGCCGGGTTGGACAGTGTCGCCATCCGCATGCCCGCCCATCCGGTCGCCCTGGCGTTGCTGAAGGCTTTTGGCCGCCCGGTCGCCGCGCCCAGTGCCAATCCTTCGGGGGGGGTCAGTCCAACCACGGCGGGTCATGTGGCCGATGGTTTGACCGGCAAGGTCGATGTCATCCTGGACGGCGGCCCTTGTCGGGTCGGGGTGGAATCCACTGTCTTGGACCTGACCACGGCAACCCCGACCCTGTTGCGTCCGGGCGGGATCACGCTGGAACAATTGCGGGCCGAATTGGGGGCGGTGGCGGTGGCCGACGGGCATGACGAAACCAGCCCGAAATCGCCGGGCATGCTGCTCAGCCATTATGCGCCCAGCCTGCCGGTGCGCCTGAATGCTCCTCAGGCGGAGGAGGGTGAATTGCTGTTGGGCTTCGGCCCGGCCCCCGGTGCCGCCGCCAATCTGAGTGAACGCGGCGATCTGGCGGAAGCCGCCGCCAATCTGTTCGCCCTGCTGCGATCCCTGGATCGCCCCGGCTATCGCGGCATCGCTGTCATGCCGATCCCCGATCAGGGGTTGGGGCTGGCCATCAACGACCGCCTGCGCCGCGCCGCCGCCCCCAGGGGATAGGGGCTGAGCTTCAGTCCCAGCCGCCCTTCTTTCCGCGCATTCCCTTGACTTCCGAGCGTTTGGCCTTGCTGTTCAGGCGGCGTTCCTGGCTGCCTTTGGTCGGTTTGGTCGGGCGGCGTTTGGGGGGCGGGGGCTTGGCGGCCTCGCGGATCATCTCGACCAGTTTGTCCAGGGCTTCGGCGCGGTTGCGGTCCTGGCTGCGGTGATCCTGTGCGGTGATCACCAGCACCCCGTCCAGCGTCAGCTTGCGGCCCGCCAGCTTTTCCAGATTGGCGCGGACCTGATCGGGCAGGTTGGGGGAATTACGGACATCAAAGCGCAGTTCGACGGCGGTCGAGACCTTGTTGACGTTCTGCCCGCCCGGTCCCTGGGCGCGGACAAAGCTTTCCTCAAGCTCTTTTTCGTCGATCGAGATGCGGTGCGTGATGCGGATCATGCTGCTTTATATCGGCTTGCGCGGTCTGTCGTCCACTCGCGCGCGAAATAACCGGGTGGGATGGGGTGCTTGTCCCAATTGGCCTGTTTCGGAAACTTTAGTTTATTCATATTTTCTGAAGGTTTTCCGTACTTTTGTGAGAAGTTATCACTATTGTATAATGTATATAGTTGTTTGTCATAATATATATAGTTATATTGTATTTTATATATTATTGGATGTATTCATGGAAATTGGTGACGAACTGCCGTGATCCGGCAAGAGAGGCTGCTATGTCAGCAATTCGTGATGCGTCTATTTCCAGAAAGCTGTCGGTAAGTTTTATGGTGGTGATCGTGGTCATGCTGGCGGTATCGGCCGTGACCTGGACACGCCTCAGCAGTATTCGCACCAACGTCGGCTGGACTGTGCATACCTATATGGTGATGGGCGCTGTCGATGACGTGGTGGCCGCCATGGTCAATCAGGAAACCGGCTTGCGCGGTTATCTGGTGTCGGGGCAGGACGGCTTCCTGGCCCCGTATCGCGGTGGCGAAGCCCATTATGGCGAAGGGTTGCAGCGTGTGCGCACCCTGACCGCCGACAATCCAACCCAGCAAACACGTTTGAACGAGTTGGACAGGTTCGCCCAGACCTGGAAGCAGACCGTGGCCGAGCGTGAGATTGCTTTAGTCCGCGACAATCGTTTGGAGGATGCCCGGGCGCTGGAGGCGTCGGGCGCGGGCAAGGCCAGCATGGATGCATTGCGGGCCAAGGCATCGGAAGTAAAGGCTGCTGAGCAGTCCCTGTTGTCGGTGCGCAGTGCTGAAATGGACAGCGCCTATAACGCTGCCATCTGGATGATCGTTATCGGCGGGATCGTGGCCTCGGCTCTGGCCGTAGGGCTGGCGGCGGGGTTGGCGCATCTGATCGCTCAGCCGGTCAAAGCCATGACCCTGGTGATGACCGCCTTGGCTGGGGGCGATAAGACGGTGATCATCCCCGCCCAAAATCGAGGTGACGAATTGGGGGCCATGGCCAAAGCGGTGCAGGTCTTCAAGGACAACCTGCTGCGGGCCGAGGCTCTGGCTGCCGAACAGGAGGCGGGACGGGCGGAGCGCGAAGCCCGTGCTCGCGCCATCGAACAATTGACCGCGGCTTTCGACCAGACGGTTTCCGCTACCATTCAGTTGGTCGCGGATGCCTCGGGCCAGATGGAACTGACGGCACAAGGCATGTCGGCCAATGCCGAACAAACCTCGCGCCAGGCAACCAGCGTTGCCGCCGCGACCGAACAGGCGTCCAGCAATGTCCAGACCGTGGCGACCGCCGCCGAGGAATTGTCCGCATCCATCGCCGAGATCGCCCGTCAGATGGCACAGTCCAACGAAGTCGCCCGTCGGGCCGCGACCGAGGCTGAACGCAGCAATGCCACCGTGCGCAGCCTGACGGAATCATCGAGCCGCATTGGCGAGGTGATCAAGCTGATCAACGACATCGCATCCCAGACCAACCTGTTGGCCCTAAACGCCACCATCGAGGCAGCGCGTGCCGGAGAGGCTGGGAAGGGTTTTGCCGTGGTGGCGGGCGAAGTCAAAGGACTGGCGACGCAGACCACCCGTGCCACCGAGGAAATCGCCAGTCAGATCGGAGCGGTCCAATCCGCCAGCAATGAAACGGTCGGGGCCATTACCGCCATTGTCGGGCGTATCGACGAGATCAATCAGATCTCGGCAGCCATCGCTTCGGCAGTCGAGGAACAGGGCGTGGCGACCCAGGAAATTGCCCGCAATGTCCAGCAGGCGGCGCGCGGCACCCAGGAAGTGTCGGCAACCATCGGCTCGGTGACGCAGGCAGCGGGAGAAACTGGTTCGGCCGCCAGTCAGGTGCTTGGTGCCGCCCGTGCCTTATCGCAACAGGCGGCGGTGTTGCGAACCGATGTTGCTCGGTTTTTGAACTCGGTCAGGGCCGCCTGATCGGGGGAAGGCTGAGATGTCGATCCGGCATTGGGTGGCGCACACCACGCACACCATGGGAAAGATTTCTTGAGAACATCTCGGCAGGCATTGACCCGGATACTATATGTGAGAGGCTAAATTCCTCGCTCACGAAATGTCTGGAGCCTGTCCTTGTCCTCTTTTCCCTCTGCTGTGGCTGCGCCGTCCGACGCTGTTCGGGATTCCGGCGACGATATCCGTCTGTTGGGCCGTCTGTTGGGCGATGTGGTGCGCGACCAGGAAGGGGCCGAGGTCTTTGCCGTGGTCGAGCGGGTGCGCCAACTGGCGGTGCGCTTCAACCGCGATCAGGACCATGCCGCCGGGCAGGAAATGGCGGAAATTCTGAATGGGCTTAAGCAAAGCGATGCCAATTCGGTGGTGCGGGCCTTTTCCTATTTCCTGCATCTGGCCAACATCGCCGAGGATCAGCACCGCATCCGCGAAAACCGTCAGGCCGCCCTGGCCGGGCAGAGTGCGCGCGAAGGCAGCTTGGAGTATGTGCTGGACCGGCTGGAGGAGGCGGGCGTCGTTCCTGACGCCATCCGCGCCTGTCTGGATCAGTCCCTGGTCAGTCCGGTGCTGACGGCGCACCCGACCGAGGTGCAGCGCAAGATCATGCTGTCAGTGCAGCACAAGGTCGCCGCCCTGTTGGCCGAACGGGCCGGGCAGATGACCGCCGAGGAAGCCGCGGACAACGACACCGCCTTGCAAGCCGCTGTGCTGACTCTGTGGCATACCCGCATGCTGCGCCCGCAGCGCCTTGCCGTGATCGATGAGGTCAAGAACGGCATCAGCTATTACGACGACACCTTTTTCCAGGAAATCCCCAAGCTTTACTGCCGCATCGAAGACGCTTTGACCAAGCGCCATCCGGGCCGCGATTGGCGTTTGCCGCCCTTCTTCAAGGTGGGGTCGTGGATTGGCGGCGACCGCGACGGCAATCCGTTCGTGACCGCGCCGATCCTGCGCGAAGCCATGCGTCTGCAATCCTCGGCGGCGATGGGGTATTACCTGTCCGAACTGCATGAACTGGGGGCGGAACTACCGCTGTCGCAGTTGCTGGTGGGGGTGTCGGCGGAGTTGACGGCCCTGGCCGAGCGCTCGCCCGACAAATCGCCGCACCGCGCCGACGAACCTTATCGCCGTGCCCTGACCGGCATTTACGCCCGCATGGCCGCCACCGCCCAGGCTTTGGACGGTCTGGACGCCCTGCGCCACGCAGTGGGCAAGGCCGAGCCTTATGGGGCGGCAGCCGACTTTCTGGCCGATCTGGACATCTTGTCGGCGTCGTTGCGGGCCCATGGCGGGGCCAAGCTGGCGGACCGGCGCTTGCGCCGTCTGATCCGCGCCGCACGGGTTTTCGGCTTTCATCTGTCCCCCATCGATCTGCGGCAGAATTCCGACGTGCATCAGCGCACGGTGGCAGAATTGCTGGCCCATGCCGGACGGTGCGCCGATTATGCCGCCCTGGGCGAGGATGACCGCATTGCCCTGCTGGTGGAGGAATTGCAAAGCCCGCGTCCGCTCTATTCGCCCTTCCTGGATTATTCCGACGAAACCAAGGGCGAGTTGGCGATTTTCGAAGCGGCCCGCCAGATCAAGCAGACCTATGGCGATGCTGCCTTGCCCAACAGCATCATTTCCAAGACCGATGGCGTCTCGGACATGCTGGAACTGGCGCTGATTTTAAAGGAAACCGGCCTGTTGATCCCCGGTGCACCGCCGCGCCTGGGCATGAACATCATCCCGTTGTTTGAAACCATCGAGGATTTGCGACAGGCCCCCGCCACCATGGAACGGCTGTTCGGCCTGCCGGTTTATCGTGCCCTGTTGGCGGCGCGCGGCGATCAGCAGGAAGTGATGCTGGGTTATTCCGACAGCAACAAGGACGGCGGCTTCCTGACCTCGGGGTGGGAACTCTACAAGGCGGAACTGGAACTGGTGCGCCTGTTCGCCCATCACAAGGTGCAATTGCGGTTGTTCCATGGCCGCGGCGGCTCGGTCGGGCGTGGCGGCGGACCAAGCTATCAGGCCATTTTGGCCCAGCCCAAGGGGGCGGTGTCGGGGCAAATCCGCATTACCGAGCAGGGCGAGGTGATCGCGTCCAAATATTCCACCCCCGAAGTCGGGCGGCATAATCTGGAAGTGATGGCCGCCGCCACCTTGGAAGCCAGTCTGCTGGACCCGGAAAACAAGCTGGAGCCGGTGGACGGGTTTTATGCCGTGATGGAAATGCTGTCTCAGTTGGCCTTCAAAGCGTATCGCGGGCTGGTCTATGACACCCCCGGCTTCAACCGCTATTTCCGCGAAAGTACGCCGATTTCCGAAATTGCCCATCTGAACATCGGCAGTCGCCCGTCGTCCCGTACCAAGTCGGATCGGATCGAAGATTTGCGCGCCATTCCCTGGGTGTTTTCCTGGGCGCAATGTCGCCTGATGCTGCCCGGCTGGTTCGGCTTTGGCAGCGCGGTGGAACAGTGGTTGACCGCCAATCCCGAGGGGTTGGAGGTGCTGCGGCGGATGAACAAATCCTGGCCGTTCTTTCAAAGCCTGCTGTCGAACATGGACATGGTGTTGGCCAAAAGCAATCTGGCCATCGCGTCGCGCTATGCCGAACTGGTCAGCGATGCGCAGTTGCGTGACGCC